>JAHDCL010000066.1 GCA_020629875.1 Hellea sp. | reverse complement strand
TAAAATCGCCCAAAATAAGACGCTCGGCTAATGTCTGCTATCGGGATTGTTAAGCTGTCAGTCCTCCTTTAAAAACCCCAAAACTTCCACAAATACCGATGCTCCAAACAGATAAATGCTTGGCTGCGGAACACGGCTTATGTTTGAAGAATGAAAACCTGTTCAAACATATCGGCTCACACTTATAAATTCATCGACACTGTACCTTTGCTTGCGCAGTGTCACGCGCTGATGAGCGCCATCGGGATGATGAGGTTTAAAGGTCCATTACTTTTATTACACGCGAAGCTGGCGCATAGAATTGTGCGGGTGGTGCGGATTCTGACAAAACTAGAAGCGCATAATCTGCATTTAAAACGCAAGCTTCAGATGCTTTCCCACAAACACTGGCGCGATCTTGTCCTAAAAGAGCTCGGCGGGATGCGTAAGTTAAAGCTCTGGGAGGCGGCCCAAAAAAGAGCAATGAGGCGTATCGCAGAGAGCGCTGAAAAGCCACATAAACCTGCCCCCACCCAAGACCCGCCTTGGCTTTATACGGCGGAGCGCATGGCTGAGTCCGAGCGCTTAAAGGCACGGGTACGGATGTGCGCACGCGCCTGCAGACCCGGCGGAATTGTTCGCGGGCCCTATAAGGTGGATTTTGACGGACAGTTCCGCCTTCCGCCCTTACCAAGAAGGGAACGGGCAGCGCGGCAAATGAAAATCTATACCCAAGCCACAATTAGTGATTACGAATTTAATGCCATCCCTTTTGAAAAAGAACTTGGCTTCGGCCCGGCCATAGTTTGGCCTGTGGAGTTCTATGCCGCCATAGCGATAGAAAACGAAATTTTAGCGGAGCAGAAAAGCAAAGACGAGCAAAGCGCCGTGCCTCCCAAAAGAGATTGGCACGGCATTCCTACAGTGCCGCTGGATGAGGTTTTGGATCACAAAACACGGCGCGACCTGTTCATCATCCCAATGTGGGAGGAGACCCCGTCCGCCTTCCAGTAAGACCCGACAGTCCATGCGCGGCACAGCTGAGTCCCCCTTAGCTGTTAACATTGACGCTTGCGCATATCTCATCCGCAATCGCCCCTTGCCCATGAGCGCCGTTATCTATAGACCGCGCGGCTTACACTAAGACTTTAGAAAGGTCTCCCGTGATCCGCTCTACACTTTCCGCATTTGCTGACCGTATTTCCGTTCCGGCGCGCCGCCGCGAAGGGCCAATGACATTTAATTTTAATCGGTCAAAAATTGAAATTTTGGCCGGCCTAACCGTTGCACTCGCCTTGGTGCCCGAAGCCATCGCCTTTGCTTTTGTTGCCGGCGTAGAACCCTTGGTTGGCCTCTATGCCGCCTTTATTGTCGGACTTATCACGGCCCTTATTGGCGGGCGTCCCGGTATGATTTCAGGCGCCACGGGCGCGCTGGCCGTTGTCATGGTGGCTCTTGTGGCCGATCACGGGGTTGAATATCTTTTTGCCACTGTTGTCTTAATGGGCATTTTACAAATCTTGGCGGGGGTTTTCCGCTTAGGTAAATTTATCCGCCTCGTGCCCCATCCTGTGATGCTCGGCTTTGTGAACGGCCTCGCTATTGTTATTGGCATGGCGCAGCTCAGCCAGTTTCAATCCGCCCCGCCCGAGCGTATTCCGGGTGAGCATTATGGCCCGTTTCATATTCTGGAAGGGACGTGGCTGACAGGGACACCGCTCATGCTTATGTTGGGTCTTGTCGCCTTGACCATGTTTCTAATCTGGGCCGCGCCGAAAGTCACCAAAGCTATCCCCGCTCCTCTTTTGGGCATTGGGATTGTTACGGCCATCGTCTTGGCCTTTAAGCTGGATGTTCCAACCGTAGGCGACATGGCCTCTATCAAGGGCGGCCTGCCCGGCTTTCATGTACCTTTTGGCGAGGGCGAAGGGATTTACGGAACGCCGCTGGCTCCGTTTAACCTTGAAACGCTTAAGGTCATTTTCCCCTATGCGCTTATCCTCGCCGCGATTGGCCTGATTGAAAGCTTGCTCACCCTCAACCTTGTTGGCGAGATTAAAGAAGAACGCGGCGGCGCCTCCCAGGAATGTGTCGCTCAAGGCATTGCGAATACCGTCACGGGTTTCTTTGGCGGCATGGGTGGTTGCGCCATGATTGGCCAATCCATGATTAATATTAAATCAGGCGCGCGCACGCGTCTCTCAGGGATTACGGCATCGCTCTTTCTCTTGGCCTTTATTCTTTTCGGCTCTTCGCTGATTGAACAAATTCCTCTGGCCTCACTGGTCGGCGTAATGTTCATGGTCGTGATTGGCACATTTGCCTGGCAGTCATTTAAGATTATGCGCCGTATTCCTCTCATCGATGCCTTTGTCATCGTCCTCGTAACCGTCGTAACTGTTTGGCACGACCTCGCGGTCGCCGTTGTCGTTGGCGTGATTGTGTCGGCATTGGCCTATGCGTGGAATGCTGCTCGCCGCATTGATGCAGATACCGAGATACAAGACGACACCAAGGTCTATAAGCTTAAGGGGCCGCTCTTCTTTGGATCTATTGAAGGTTTTAATGAGCTTTTCACACCCAATGAGGATCCCGATACGGTGATTGTTGATTTTGCCGATAGCCGCGTTGTGGACCAATCCGCGCTGCAAGCTATTGAAGCGTTGGCCGCGAAATATACGCAAGCCGGAAAATCTATCCGTCTGCGTCACCTCACGCGGGATTGCCACTCATTGCTGAACCGCGCGGGACAGCTCATGATCGATTCAGATGATGATCCAGAATATGCCATTGCAACAGATTATGGCGTTAAGCTTGGCCGCCTGGGCAGCGGACATTGATACGGATAGGCTTTTCGCTTAGCATGTCCCTCCAATAGGAGGACGGAACATGTGTGATGACATTACTGAATTAGAGAACCAAGGCTTTTACGAAAAACAGCTCACGCGCCGTGACTTTAACTTACTCGCTGGCGGCGCGGCAATTTCTGTAGCCTTTGCAGGCTGCGCGCCTGGGGAAGCAGCCGCCGGGATTTCCGAAGCCGATGTCTTAATTGAAACGCCGGACGGTATGGCGGATGCTTATTTTGCTCACCCGACTGAGGGTAAACACGCGGCCGTTTTGATCTGGCCCGATATTGTCGGCCTGCGGCCCGCTTTTAAAATGATGGCCAAACGTCTCGCGGGCGACGGCTATGCCGCCCTTGTCGTCAATCCTTATTACCGTCAGGTCAAAGCCCCACTTGTCGAGGTCGGACAGACTTTCCGTGATCCGGGTATCCGCGAAAAAATCATTCCTTATCGCCGCGCTATGACCGAAGCACATAATCGGAGCGATGCAAACACATTCATCAACTGGCTGGACGCGCAGAGCGCCGTCGATACAACGCGCGGTATCGGAACAACAGGCTATTGCATGGGCGGCCCCATCACCATGTTCACCGCGCATGAACGCGCCGACCGTGTGCGCGCCGGCGCCTCTTTTCACGGAGGAGGCTTAGCAACAGATAAAGACAGCAGTCCACATTTGCTTATTCCGGAAATGAATGCTGATTACCTCATTGCTATCGCGGAAAATGACGACAAACGATCACCTGAGGATAAGACAGTATTGAAAGAAGCATTTGCAGCGACAGATAATAGCGCCGAAATCGAGGTCTATGAGGGAACTCAGCATGGGTGGTGCCCGCCAGACTCAGCTGTTTATGATGAGGCAATGGCTGATAGGGCTTGGGCGCGTAAATTAGCTTTATTTGAAAAAGCGCTCGCTTAGATTACTTCTCGCGCGCTTCACGTTTTATGCGTTCAAGTTCTAATTTTCTCTGACGGCGCTGCTCTTCGTGCTTTCTCTTTTGCTTCGAAGAATAGCTCCATAACGCGAAGAATATGACAGCTAGGACAACAACAACAAGGACGGCAATTTCATCGCTCATGAGAACTCTCACAATTGGCCGCCGGGTTTCCCCGGCGGGACGTTATAAGCTTAGTCGCCTACTTTGAACGTGATTTTTACATTCACGCGGAATTTATCAATTTTACCATCTTTGATGGTTGTCTTCATATTTTTGATATTTGCAGATTGAATATCTTTGACAGTTTTTGCCGTGCGATCGACAGCATTTTGGATGGCGTCCTCAAATGACTTTGAGCTTTCGCTCATTACCTCAATAGCTTTCATAATAGCCATAATAGTCTCCAGTTTAGTTTCAGGTTAATCCCGAACACAATGCTTAGACTATTCTGTTCGGACTATCCACCCACCACCAAGCGTTCTGGCTGCTTTTTCATCAGGGGCGTAAAAGACGCAGGCTTGCCCAGGTGATATGCCTTGGTCCGGCGTATCAAGCTCGACAACAATGTCATCGCCCTGCAGGCGGAATGTGGCAGGCACAGGTGGACGCGTGGAGCGAACCTTCACCTTGAGGCGTTGCCCATCCAGACTAGGTCCAAATTCACCTTTGCCAATCCAATTTATATCCGTCAGCCAAATCTGACTGCGCTGTAGAGCCTCTCGAGGCCCCACCACGACATGATTATGTTCCGCATCAATACGCACCACAAAAAGGGGGTCAGTCCCTGTATCATCGCCCAACCCCAAACCGCGGCGCTGGCCTATGGTGTAATACATAATGCCTCGATGTTGCCCCAGCACCGTCCCGTCCAAGTGAACAATGTCACCTTTGACAGCCGCATTAGGACGTATCTTTTCTATCACGTCCGTATATTTTCCGGTCGGCACAAAACAAATGTCTTGGCTGTCCGGTTTACTCGCAACATTTAGGCCGAGGTCAACGGCGAGCGCTCGGGTTTCTGACTTTTCCATGCCGCCCAAGGGAAAGCGCAGAAAATCAAGTTGCTCGCGTGTCGTCGCAAAGAGGAAGTAGCTTTGATCCTTGCCATAATCATGCGCACGGTGCAGCTCGGGGCCATCCGGCCCGATAACGCGTTTGATATAATGCCCCGTCGCCATGCAGTCGGCGCCAAGATCCTTAGCCACCGCTAACAGGTCTTTAAACTTCACTGTCTGGTTACACCGCACGCACGGGATTGGCGTTGACCCTTTTAGATATGTATCGGCAAAGTCTTCAATCACCTGCTCACGAAAGTTACTTTCATAATCCAAAACGTAATGTGGGAAGCCCATCATTTCAGCCACGCGCTTAGCGTCATAGATATCTTGTCCGGCACAGCACGCTTTAGCTTTTTTTATGGCCGCGCCATGATCATAGAGCTGAAGCGTCACGCCAATAACCTCATAACCTTCGCGCGCCAGCATTGCTGCGCAGACCGAGCTATCCACGCCCCCGCTCATCGCAACGACCACTCGTGTCTCCGCTTCTGGTTTGGCGAAGCCCAGAGAGTTAATAAATTTGGCGTCAATTGCGCTCATTCTTGGCTCTTTATTGTACTTTCAAATAAAATTTCGCACGAATTTGAGAAATATTTGAAGCCCATATAGGGAGGCAAATGTCCCAAGTCGATACGTGTCTTGCGACTAACACTGATAAAAGAGTCAATAGAATCAAATCCCTAGGTTCCCCGTAAACCTTTCTTAACGATAATTCTGATTCTGTTAACCTTCGTAAACGACTGTTTTCATTACGTTTTTTTGAACCAACTTAAACTCTTTTTAACATACCTCATCTATACCTCTCCATACTGATAAAATAACAACGAGGCGTCATAAGAATGTCAGATAGAAAAATAAAAAGAGAGAATGTGGTGATTGGTCCTGAGGGGACTCCTTTAACACTGGCGGATTTACCTAAGCCGGACACTGTCCGTTGGGTTATTCGTAGAAAAGCCGAAGTAGTTGCGGCCGTTCGCGGGGGGCTTCTGACACTTGAGGGCGCTTGCGACCGCTATGGACTGTCTTCCGAAGAATTCCTCGCGTGGCAACGTTCAATTGAAAGTCACGGTATTTCCGGACTGCGCACAACGAGAATTCAGCAGTACCGTTGATAGCAGACTACACGTATCAGAAAAGGCCGCTCCTTCGTGAGCGGTTTTTTTATGCGCTTTCTTGGGGCAACCCGCTCAGCTGAGATAATTTCTTCAAGCGGTAACGTACACGCCCAGACAACAGAGCTTTCATGGAAGGCTCTACACTTAACGCCAGCACGCCATCCACGACACTGAGCTTGAAGTTATCTAGCAAATCAGCAGACCGACCCGTTGCAACGATGGCCAACCGCATGGCCGCGCCATATGTTCTTGCAGCCTGGCGGGCCTCCTCATTTAGAAGCGCTTCGACGGCGGCCCCATTACTCGGCAATGACTTGCCAGTGTATGATGAGAATAAAATTAAGGCCAGGTAAGCCCGCTCTTGATGTGTTAAATTAGCAAGGGGCGCGTATAGCACATCATCGAAGACTAAATCAGCACGATAGTCCGGATGTAACCCCTTCCCAATTCCTGCCATTTGACACGCCGCCCTTCGCAGACGATTTTCATTCACCAGATCAAATGTCATGGGGAAATGCCCTGCTGCATCCTTCAGAAAATCATAGAGAGGCTCAGCAAAATGTACGGCTTGTAGATTTCCGCGCGCCAAATCCTCGCAGCCATCCATCAGGCTGTCGCGCGCTTTCATTGCCGGTTCCATAGCATCGTAAACCAGCCCCTCTCGCAACCCTGTTGTAGAAATAACTACAATACTGGGTTTCATTCGCTCTAAGATCATCTCTAGCAAATAACCACTATAGGGGAGTGTCTCTAGGCGGCGGCTATTGATGCCAGACCAGTCAAGTATTTCCTGACGCCCTTCCCCATAAGCCCAAATAGCCAAATCCTTAGCCTCTTGAGGCGCCAGGCGATAAGCTTGCAATGTACGCATAGGATAGTCATGACGCTGCTGATGGATACTCGCAAGATTTCGCCATGCCCCGCCAATCAGGTGCAAAGCTTGCCCCTTAAAGGCCTGAAAATCGACCTGTGATAATTTACCTTCAATCTTTGATTTAATATCAGCGTCACTAAAATTTTCAGGATCGGAGAGCGGACTGCTCAGCATTTCGAAGGGCCCAAGTTTGAGGCTAACCCCCTCATCCACCATTGTGTCCTGCACGTGGACGAACTCCAGACTGGCCCCGCCCAAGTCAGCTGCCAGTCCTTCCGCGCGCCTATCGGCGGCCAACATTCCCATAGCTGTCAGTCGGGCTTCTTCCTTTCCGCTAACGGGGCTGATATCTAGGCCAATGTCTTTTTTAACGCGCGCGATAAACTCAGGCGCATCCTTAGCAACCCTGAGCGCCGCAGTGGCACCAATTAGCAATTCGCCTAAACCTTGGGCGTCGGCAATAGCTTTAAAACGGCTAAGGCTGTCAAAGGCTAGGACTTTACCTTTCTCTGAGAGCCGTCCCGTTTCTCGCAAATCACTGCCAAGACCAGCGAGAACTTTTTCATTATAGACAGCCGTAAAATGCGCGCCAAAAAGCTCATATATTACGAAACGAACGGAGTTAGAGCCAATATCGAGAACTCCGATACGCCTGCGCTCTAGCGATAGATTAGTTGGCATTGGCGGCCTTTTCCACATCTGTTTTTCTGGGTTTACGCTTTGGAGCGGCAAGCTCTTTTGGTGCGCTGACCTTTAATGCGCGGCCCCGTCCAGAGAGCGAAGGGTTTTGCATAAAATAATCATGCGCGGAAAATGAACTTCCCTCGGGTAGGCGGCGCTCATACTTGCCTGTCGGCAGAAGATCCCAGCTATTCGTATTATCATTTAAGTTGGCAACCATAATTTGATTCATAACTTGGTTTCGCACAGTCGTTGCCTCAACAGGAATGAGCGTCTCAACACGCCGGTTTAAGTTGCGGGGCATCCAATCGGCACTCGAAAAAAATATTTTAGCGCCCCGATTTGGCAGCGCATCTCCGTTGCCAAAGCAAACTATTCGAGAATGTTCCAAAAAACGCCCAATAATAGATTTCACTCGGATATTCTCCGACATGCCGATCACTCCCGGACGCAAGCAACAAATACCGCGCACGACCATATCAATCTGCACTCCTGCTTGGGAAGCTTCATAAAGCTTATCAATTATTGGACCGTCAACAAGTGCGTTAAGCTTGACCCATATCGCCCCCTGCCCGCCAGAATTCGCTATATCAATTTCATTTTGAATAAGCTCCATGAGCTTATCTCGCAGAAGCATGGGCGCTATGATAAGTTTTTCCAAATCCCGCGGCGCCGAGTAACTTGTAACGAAGTTAAAGAGCTTACCCACGTCACGTCCCATCGCAGGGTCCGCTGTGAACAGGGCCAAATCGGTGTAAATTTTGGCATTCTGGGCATGATAATTTCCAGTCCCGAGATGCGTATATGTTTTAAGCGCTCGTCCTTCTTTGCGCACAATGAGGGAAACTTTGGCATGGGTCTTATAGTCTATGAAGCCGTAAACAACATGCGCCCCGGCTCTCTCCAAATCCCTAGCCCAGCGCAAGTTTGTCTCTTCGTCAAAGCGGGCCTTAAGCTCAACCAACGCCGTGACAGTTTTCCCGCGCTCCGCAGCTTCGATTAATGCTTTAACAATAGGACTGTCATCAGAGGTCCGATAGAGCGTTTGCTTTATGGCGACCACATTAGGATCTAACGCAGCTTGTTCTAAGAATTGCACCACAACATCAAATTCTTCATAGGGGTGGTGAACCAAAATATCTTTTGCGGCGATTGCGGCAAAGCAATCCCCATCAAATTCTCGGATACGTTCGGGAAAACGCGCTTGGAAAGCTGGAAAAAGGAGATCAGGCCGAGTATTTTTTACAAGCTCGGAAAGATCCGCCATACCAAGCATTACCTCTGTTTCCTGAATATCCTCATCCCAACATTCAAAGCTTTCAATTAAAAACTCTCTCAGCTCCGCCCCAATGTCGGCGTTCATCTCTAATCGGATGACCCTGCCCCGCCGACGTTTCTTGAGCAAAAACTCAAAGTGAAGGACTAAATCTTCTGCCTCCTCATCAACGGCAATGTCGCTGTCACGAGTTATTCGAAAGACGCCCTGAGCATTTACGTTAAAGTCTGGAAAAAGTGCGGGCGCGAAATGCTTCAGAACATCCTCTATCATCACGACACTGCGTTGTTTTTTCCCTAAGGAAATAAAGCGAGGAACATGAGCTGGGACGGGCAATAAGGCATATAAGGGCTCTTTTCGCCCTTTTCGTTTGAGACTCATCACCATTCCAAACCCAAGGTTCGGGATGTGCGGGAATGGGTGAGCCGGGTCAATCGCCATTGGCGTCAATAAGGGCAAAATATTTTGCGCATAGTAGAGGGCCAACTCTTCTCTCTCAGGATCTGAGAGCTCTGATATCCCGCTCACGCGAATATTTTCTTTTGAAAGAGCTTTGCATAACTCCTGCCAGCATTGCCCTTGTGCCTTTTTGATCTTGCGCACACGTTTGGCGATTTTTTCCAATTGCCGTGCCGGCGTGTAACCATCAAAGCTAGGTTCGGTCATTCCCGCTAAAACCTGCGTTCGGAGCCCTGCTACGCGCACCATGTAGAACTCATCAAGATTTGAAGCCGAAATTGATAAAAATCTCACCCGCTCAAGAAGCGGCACGTCTGGGTTTTGAGCCTCTTCAAGCACGCGGCTATTAAAAAACAACCAAGAGAGCTCCCGGTTAAAATAGCGCTTCTCACTTTCAGCTTTCATTCGAGGTTTAGCTCCGCATGTCTGGGTTTTATGAACGAGCAGCGAGGCGGTCTTTTCAGAGAGCTGCCCCGCACTGCTTCTATGTCAGAGTAACGTTCTGCGAGCAATGCTGCAATTGACGGCGGATTTAGGCAGCAGCAGTGTTCCGCTCTTCCGTCAAAATTGTGAATAAACTTTCCGCATTAGGAGCTGCCCTCAAGCGTTGACGCATATCTTGACGTCGCAAAGTTCGCGAAACCTTTGCCAGAGCTCGTAAATGCGCTCCGCCAGCTTCAGACGGCGCCAATAGGAGCGCCACTAGGTCAACGGGGCGCTCATCAATGGCATCATAATCAATGGGTGTTTCAAGGCGAGCAAAGACGGCGTGAACGCGGTCCAATCCATCTATTCGAGCATGCGGCAGCGCAACGCCCGTTCCCACCCCTGTAGAGCCTAAACGTTCGCGCTCCATCGCTGCGCCCACAATATCACGGCACGCTATATCGGTTTCCTTGAAGGCTTCGGTTTGGAGCAGCTTGGTCGCCATCTCTTGGAAAAGCTGTTTTTTGCTACTGACATGCAAATCACACAGCACACCATCGGCGTGAAATAAGGTATCCCGGCTCATGCTAATACTTCGTTTTAAGGGCGCTATACAAAGGCTTTACGCCTTTGTACTTTTAAAATTCGTCGCCCCCATAGCCGCATAGACCTCTCGGGTCAACGTATAGCCATGGGGACCACAATCACAATTTCCTGCTCTTACGTTCCGTTTGACGGGTCAATCCAGCCAATATTGCCATCAGAGCGCTTAAATACGACATTAAGCCCCCCATGCTTGGCATTGTTAAACACAACAACACCTGTATCTGCGAGACCAAGCTCAAGGGCGGCCATACCAGGCGTCAAAGTTCTGATTTTACTAGACTTTTCTGCAATAACCATCGGCTCATCCTTACCCGCTGACTCCAGCTCTTCAGAGTCATCTTCTCGGACGGGGTTTTCTAAGATGAATAATGCGCCATTTTTAGCTTTCGCTTTTTGACTGTGATCTTTGAGGCGTCGTTTATAGCGGCGCAGGCGCTTTTCGACGTGTTCTAGAGACTCATCAGAGGCACCATAGGCATCCGCGCCTTGTCCTTGCCCTTCCATCGTCGCACCTGATGGTAAATGAATTGAACAAACGGTCTTAAAACCGCTCCCTTCCTTGCTCACCGAGACTTGGGCTTCCCCCTCTCGATGTATATACTTATCCATCATCTCGTCTAATCTGCCTGAAATGCGTTCGCGAAGCGCGGGTGATACATCAATACCTTTGGAGACGATTTGTATTTGCATGGAAGTCCTTTCTCTCGGTTAGACCTAAGTGTTAGCATAACTTGCCCCCTCTTGTCGTGAAAATTTGCAAAGAAAATTGATTAAGGTCATTTTTCTGTAACTGCAGAAAAAATCCCTCCCTTTTGGCTTTGGCACGTATGCATTTTATGACACATGCCGCTCAAGACACATTTCGACAATGGTTAAACCTCATCGCTGCACCTGCCATGTGGATTTTGTCCACGCTCCCACAAATTACCGACTGGGGTCGTAGCGCAAAAGAATTCTCTGACGCTAATAACAGCCTCCTTGTACCTTATGGCATCGCCTTCTCAATTTGGTTCCCAATATTTGTGGGCTGCATTGGTTATGCCATGCTTCAGGCAACAAAGGCCAACAGAACACGAGAGATCTTCCGCAAAACAGGATGGTGGACAGGGGCTGGCTTCACCGGCGTATGTATCTGGGCGCTGTTCTCTGGCTGGGGTAGTCCAATAATCGCCCGTTGGGGAACGGCGCTAATCTTTGTGCCCACTGTTTATTGCCTAATCAAAGCGATGCTGGAACTCACCCGCGGGAAAGAGGCGCTTGATAAAACTGAAAAGATTTGGGTTTGGGCCCCGATAAGCCTCATCGCTGGATGGACGTCCATTGCGATATTTTTAAATTGGACGCCGCTTATTGTGGACGGCATTGGTTCGGCCTCACCGAACATTGTGCCGACCATGACAATGTTTAGTGCAGCTCTGTGCTTTGCAGCTATAATGGCCCATCGTAGCCGTGGAAACAGCATCTACGTTTTCCCGATAGTTTGGGGCCTGGCCTGGCTCGCCTTCAAGGCTTTAACGCAGCCCCCCCATTCGGCTGTTATAGCGGCAGCTGCTCTTTTGGGCTGCTTGATACTTTCAGCTGTGACCTACGCTTCCCAGCGAGCACCAGCTTAATCGCAACAAAATATACTCCAGCGCTTAGTCGAATACAGACGCGCCCGAATTATATTTCGGACTTGGGCCATAGCGATTATCATTTGGGTCGGAATCTTGGCATAAAAACACAAGCATCGCTATCGCATAGACAACAATGGCGATTAGGAAAATAATTGCCAATACGCCGAAGGCGCCGCTACTGCCAAATGTTCCGCCTTCGTCAAAACCTGTCAGGCCCACAGCCGCCAGAAGAATAAATACAAAAACGATGGTAGCTAGTATAGCACCGCCAATCCACCAACCAGATCGACCTGTGTCGTGCAACCGCCGCCAGCCCGCAGATAAAGTTGGGATAAATAAAGCTAGGGAGGTTAGGGTCCCAACAGGGCCTTCATCTGCATTTTCCCAGCCGACAATAGTTCCGTCAATGATAGCCGCTACGACCGCCACAATAACCGTAAAGAGGTAGAACCACCAATATTCTGAACGGCGTGCCCGACCACTAAAAGTGAAATATTTCCGTAAGCACGTTTTTACCGCGTCACCAAAACCCATTATGCTTCTCCCCCGCCAAAACGCTCCGCCCACTCTGCGATATCGGTATCTTCAATTTTTGTAAAGAGAACCTCAGGCGCAGAAATCGTTAACCCGATGGGCAGGGCATCTATCACGTTGGCGATACCCTTCTCAAAATTCCATGTGCGGTTTCCATCAGGAATATTCATCGCGGTCAGTATGTTCTCCGCCGCATCCGGAATAATAGGCTGAGCCAGTACGCCAAATAGCGCCACGAGGTTAAGCCCTACGCGCACACCGACAGCCGCTTGATCAACATCAGTCTTATAATGCGTCCAGGGGGCTGCTTGAGTGAGATATTCGTTTCCTGCCGCCCAAATCGCGCGCGTCTCAGCCATGGCCTTGCGGAACTCACGGGCCTCATAATATTTGATCAACTGCGGAATACGCGTTTGCAGCTCATTCACAAGCCAAGCTTCCGCCTCGCCAGGCTCTCCGCCTGCTGGGACTTGACCGTCAAATTTACCAACACAGTATTTTGTAATCCGATTAACGAAATTACCCAGAACATTTGCCAGGTCCGAATTAACAGACGCCTGAAACTCTTCCCAAGTAAAGGCGGCGTCAGAGCTTTCTGGCGCATTGGCAATCAGGTGCCAGCGCCAATAATCAGACGGCGCTATATCTAAGGCCTGGTCCATAAAAACGCCTCTTTTTTCAGAGGTAGAGAACTTCCCGCCATACCACGTCACCCAGTTAAAGGCCTTGAGTTGATCCACCAACTTCCAAGGCTCTCCAGATCCGATGATTGTGGTCGGGAAAGACAGGGTATGAAAAGCGACGTTATCCTTGCCCATAAACTGCACATATTGAACATCGTCAGCGCCTTGGTCGGTGCGCCACCAGCTCTCCCAATCGCCGCCTGTTTCCGCGGCCCAATCTTGCGTTGCGGCGATATATTCAATCGGCGCATCAAACCAAACATAAAAGACTTTACCCTCGAAACCCTCGCGAATTTGACCGTCAGTGCGGGTTACGGGGATACCCCATTTCAAATCTCGAGTAATAGACCGATCCCGCAAACCCTCATCCAGCCATTTCAACGCAATAGAAGTTGCCAATGGGGGCCAGCCCTCGGCCGCATTCACCCAATTGCGCAAATCATCTGAAAGCGCAGATTGTTTAAGATAAAGATGGTTTGTGTCGCGAACTTCCACATCTTTGCTACCTGACACCGCCGAGTATGGTTCTATAAGGTCGACAGGATCCAATAGTTTCCCGCAACTATCACATTGGTCGCCCCGCGCTTTCTCAAAACCGCAATTAGGGCAAGTTCCCTCAACATAGCGGTCAGGCAAGAAACGGCCATCAGCATTAGAATATACCTGCTGCGAGACGCGCTCTTCTATCAATCCCTTTTCTTCCAAAACATGCGCAAAATGTTGCGTAAGCGCATGGTTACTAGGCGCCGAGGATCGTCCGAAATAGTCATAAGAGAGCTTAAACTGTGCCCCGGCCGCTTTCTGAGCTTCATGCATTTTTTCACAATAGGCCTCGACCCCCATTTCGGCCTGCTGCGCCGCAAGTTCTGCGGGTGTCCCGTGCTCGTCCGTCGCGCAAATATACAGAACATCATGCCCCATGAGGCGCATAGCGCGAGCATAAACATCTGCAGGGAGCATGGATCCCGCCAAATTTCCGAGGTGCTTAACACCGTTAATATAGGGAAGAGCTGATGTAATGAGTATTTTTGCCATAACGGGCGACTTCTAGCGCCCATGGGGCGAGGCGCAAGGGTTGATTGTGATGAAGGCATTTTTTTGCTAAGAGAAATTTGAGCCAAAAATGGCCAAACACATAAGGGGAGGCAGATATGCCAAAAATTTTCGGAAGTTCTTTACTCGCTATTCTTTTAGCGACAATCCTATTTTATATGGTCGGCTTTTTAGTTTACGGACTACTATTTGGAGAACAATGGATGAGCCTGGCCGGAATGACCGAAGCCGAGGCAGTGGCCCGAAATGAGGCTCTGGGGCCTATGATGTTTGTTTGGGGCCTGCTCATTACCTTGGCCCAAGTTCTGGGCATTGCGATATTCTTGAAAAAGGCCAATATAAACTCAGCAGGAAAAGGTTTTGTAAAAGGAGCAGTGCTAGCCACCCTCTTCGCCCTACCCGTCATGGCCTATACATGGCTCTATCAAGGGTCTTCGGCTCATCTGCTGGCTTTGGATTACGCGCATCTATTCATCGGCTATGGCTTAGCTGGTGCCGTTCTGGGCTTCGTTCGTAGGAAATAAAGCGCGTAACCGGGAGAGACAAAATGGACAAATATTGAGGCGGCTCAAGGCGCCTCAATCCATCCTGCATTTTTTCAACAAAACAAGCGATTTCCGACTTGCAAGAGGCATCAGAGGCCGCTAAAGAGCGCCTCGCTAATCAGCAAATATGAGTGCCCCTATAGCTCAGCTGGTAGAGCACCTGATTTGTAATCAGGGGGTCCGC
>JAHDCL010000065.1:8182-14882 GCA_020629875.1 Hellea sp. | reverse complement strand
TTCACAATTGTCGTGGCCATTTTGCTGACCTTTGTGAAGCTCATTCGTCAGCATGAACTCGTGGCACTACTAGGCTTTGGTATATCAGTGCCCAAACAATTAATGTTGATGACCCCTATTGTTTTAGCGACCGCTTTCTCATCTATAACAATCATAGACTACACGATTGCCCCGGCTGTGCGCGCGCTCCAAGCTTGGGGTATTGGAGAGTATAAGGCCAGAAACATCACAGCCGAAAAGCCCCTTTGGCTCGAAGATAAAGGCCGGATCATTAAAGCGTCTAAGCGATTTAATTATAACACTCTCGGCGACATAGAGATTTACACCCGTTCCGAAACGGGCGCGATTGATGAAGTGCTCTGGGCTGAGCGAGCGACCTATGAAGGTGACAATTGGACGTTAGAAGGCGTTGAAGTTCTTACTGTCAAAGGCGCGGATGGTGCACCGCGCGAAGCGAAAAAAGACATGAATCCACGCCTATGGGATACACGGCAAAACCCAAAATCCATTGCGCGCCTCGCTGCTGAGCCTCGAGATCTTTCCATGTCCGAAATGCGAAATTTCTCTAAGCGCGGTAACTCTGGATCTAAACCACGTTTTGCTTACACCTTCTGGCACGCTCATCGGATTACCCGCCCGCTTGCGGCATTCGTCCTGTTATTAGTCGCCGTCCCGCTCATGCAGCGAACGGGCCGACAAGACACTGGAGACAAAGCCCTCATCATTGGTTTAGCAATTGGATTTTTATTCTTAATTTTGGACGGAGCCATGGCAACTTTCGCAGCGTCAGGCGGGATGCCGGTTCCCGCGGCCATTGCGATGCCAATTGTCTTGTTTGGCTTGGTGGGATCGTGGCTATGCCTGAAAGCTGAAAGCCTCTAAATCATGCAACCCCAGCGTCAAAAGCTTTGGTTCGTCTATAACGCGGCCAGTGCAAAGGTCGCAAAAAAGGGTGCCCTGCTCCCCCAAATCGCCGCGCAGCATAATGCTGTTCTAAGAGATGTCGGAGATTTTTCTGACGTTGATACACTCGTTCAGGATGCTCTGACAGCTAAAGCAAATCATATTGTGATTGAAGGCGGGGACGGCACGGTTCAAGGGATATTGACCGAATTTCTACGTCACGAGAAAGCGCGAAACCTTCCGATATTCACGATTGTCCCGGGCGGAAATACTAATCAAGTCGCGCGTAATATCGGGTTAACGGCAGCAACTCCGCAAGCCGTCGCTAAAGCGCTGGGAGAAGAAAAAACCATTTCTCACGCGCCGCTCTTAAGAATAAAAGATAAGGCTCTGCGTAAATATTATGGCTTTCTCTTTTCCAGCGGCGCCCTGCCGCAAGTCACAGATTACACCAAAGATAAACTCCACGATCGCGGCATAGGGGGGTCTCTGGCCGTTATTGGCGGCATCTTGAAAGGGGCAACAGGCACGGGCAGCATCACAACGCCCACTCACATAAAACTGGATATAGATGCTGCAGGCCTCGAGAGACTACGCGGTCCTCACTTGGGCACCATCGTCACCACTCTTCCCGGTTTAATGTTGAAACTCGACCCCTTTTGGGGTGACGGCGATCGCCCCTTACGCGTGACCTATGTGGCCGGAGAATATCAAAAGCTTGTTCGCCATGTCGCCAGTCTGTGGCTCGGAAATAAGACAAAAGACCGTAGCCAAGACGGCATGTATAGTTGGACAGCCAATAGCCTTAAATATCGCTATAAAGGTCCCTGCGTTTTGGATGGCGAGCTACTCGACCTTAGTAAGGGCTTTAAAATTCGCGCCACACGGCCTATTCGGTTTGCGAAATGAGCGAGACTATCAAAGATATATTGGCCGAGGAAAACGTCACGCCCAATGCGCGCGTAACGTCTGTCTGCGACGCCATCGCCGCGCGTCACCCCGGCCGCGTATTAGCCTTCATGTATTACGGCTCATCCCTTCGGGATTTAGACGATGCCGAAAAGATGCTCGATTTTTACGTCATCGTGGATAGCTATCGCAAAACCCATAAAAACCCTATCCGCGCCCTGCTGAACCGCCTGATACCGCCCGCCGTTTATTACTATGAGCAAGAGGATGAAAACGGGGTTTTGAGCACCTGTAAATACTCTATCATTTCCATTGCCGAGTTCGAGAAACGCTGCGGGGCTCATGCCCTGCTTTCAATGGTCTGGGGGCGTTTTTGTCAGCCCAGCGTGATGCTCTTTCCCAAAGATGAGCTCACGGCGGAACGGCTCATGGCGTCTCGTGAAACCGCAGTGAAACATATGGCCGCCCAAGTTGCGCCAATGATTGAGCGCCCTGTAACCTCCACCGAATTTTGGGCCAAAGGCTTTTATGAAAGCTACCGCACGGAATTGCGCCCCGAAAGTAGTGAAGGCCGCGCCGCTGAAATCGTCGCGCGCTATGATGAACGGTATCAACGCCTGACCACAGCGCTTTATGGCCCCCCAGATAGAGACGGATTTTATATCATGCCCGACCTGCCCGCAGGACGGACCAAAACTAAATGGTTTCTACGGCGGCTCGTAGGTAAACCCATGACGGCTATTCGGGTCATCAATAGTGCGGCGACGTTTGAAGGCGGGCTGGATTATGTTTTACGGAAACTGAAAAATCATTCTGGCGTCACGATTGTCCCCACGCCCTTTCAGCGTAAACACCCTGTGATTTGCTCACCCCTTTTAGGGTGGAAACTTTGGCGCAAAGGTGCGTTTAATTAAGCGGCTTTGCGCTTTGGCTTCGGCCGTAAAATAATACGGTGAACGACCAACATTAAACCACTTATCGCGAATAATAGCGCCAAAAATGCGGCGAGCCTAAGCCACCAGCTATTGAAATTATCACGGCTTTTATAATCCATAATGTGCAACATCCACATGACGTCATAGACGCGCCAGAGCTTTGTGCGTACGGCGCGTAACTCCGCGGTTTCAGCATCCAGATAAAGCCGCGTCTTATCCGGATCATCATATTGCACCTGCCAGACAGGGGGCGGGCGGCGATATTCTTTGGGCGCTTCGCTCAGGCGTATAATTGAGCTTATCTCGCCCTGTCCTTTGTAATATTTGTTCGCAGCGGCTCGAATTGAGTTTTCACCTACAGGCTCCCAAGCCTTTCCCGTTCGCGCGTTTAAAAGTAGCGTGCCCTTATCCCCAATCAGCGCATAAGCTGGTTCACCGGCTATAGAGGTCAAAGACGCGCCCGTTAGGGTCCCATCATAAGCCGTCATCGCAATCTCGATTGGAATGACTTTCGCCTCGCTCAGAGACCATGTGGCCTTTTCCGCAAGATGCGAGCCACGAACTTCATCAATAGGGAAAAGCACCATAAATAAACCCGAGGCAAACCAAAGCAGAATTTGAATACCAAGCACCAGCCCCGCCCATTTATGCGCGCGAGTGAGATATTTCCAAAAATCACGTTTTGTCATGAGCAGGCCTTTACGCCTGTCAGAAAGGTAATTCAAAGGTTAGATAGTCGCATGAAACTCGCGCTGCTGATTCTTATTTCTGCCGCCATCACCGCCTGTATTTCAGGCATATTCGGTATGGCGGGCGGTATGATTTTTATGGGCGTTATTGCCTCTGTCATGGGCGTTGCCGAAGCTATGGTCGTACACGGCGTTGTTCAAAGTATTAGCAATTCTTCGCGGGCTTGGCTATTGCGCCCGGATATCCGCTGGGATATTTTGGGTTTTAAATTACTCGGCGCGCTTCCCGCAATCGCCGCCCTCTCTCTGATAAGTTTTGTGCCCAATAAAGCGACGCTTTTTATTGTATTGGGTTTGCTCCCCTTTATTCTCTGGCTCCCCAAAGGCGTGTTTCAAGGCGATGCTGCCAAGCCCTTACATGCCGCGTTTTGCGGGGCCATGGTGATGGGGTTGAACCTATCGGCCGGGGTTGCCGGACCTGCCCTTGATTTCTTTTACGTCAAGACCACTCTGACCCGCAAAGAGATTGTCGCCACCAAAGCTGTGACGATGTTCGCCTCTCATCTGGTCAAAATTTTCTATTTCGGATTACCCCTTATCACGGCCGTTGGCCTCGCGACGCTTCCGCCGCTTTGGGTTTTTGCCGCAGCTGTGCCATGCATTATTTTAGGAACCTATATCGGAACGCGCATATTGCACCGCCTCTCCGACATCAATTTCAAAAGCTATACAAAATATTTAGTGACGCTTGTCGGCATTATTTATTTGTGGCGGGGGCTGAGCTTAATGGGGCTGATATAGCCCGCTTATCGAAATAGGTATAAAGGCCAATGCCTGCGACCGTAACCAAAGTGCCTATCCCATCAATTAGAGCGAAAGGCTCCCCGAGAATAAAAATGGCGAGAAAAATCGTAGAAATGGGCGCGATCATCCCAACAGCGGATGTGGCTTGGGGTCCAACGCGGGAGATGGCGAGATTGACAATAAAAGAAGGCAGAAGCGTTGAGAAAAAGGCCAAAGCGAGGCCCAAGACCCAGATCCGAGACGGCAGGTTCAACACCTCGGAGACGTCTCCCAAAATAATGTTCTCGAGCACAAAGTGGACAAATATCATAGCGCCGGCCCCAAGCATCGCGCAGCAGGTAAAAACTGGGCTGCCAAGACGCGTTATCATCGGTTTGGCAAAAAGCTGAAAAAAGGCAAAGAGCGCAGCGCAAAATAATACCATTGCCGATCCCAATGGTACGTTAATACCAATTGCAATATCTCCTTTTAGAAAAATCAGCCCTATGCCCGCATAGGCAATTAAGACGGCAAATATAGCTTCTTTCGTTAAAGGCTTACCAAAAAACATGGCGCCGAAAATGAATACGAAAATTGGGTAGGTAAAAAGCAAGAGCCGCTCAAGCTGCGCCGTGATATATTTAATACCTTCAATATCGAGCCATGCGCAGGCATAATAGCCCAACAACCCAAGCATTGCCGCCAGAACCATATCTCGTTTTTGCAAAGGCGGCAGAGCACTGCGTTTTCTGCGCCTCAAGGCCAGCCAAAAAATGATGATATAAAAAGGCGCTGAAAAGCCAAGCCGCATCGCCATAATAGTTATGGCCTCGACGCCATTGATTCCCATTCCATCCACAGGTTGGTAAATGAGTTTTACGAAAATGGACTTCATCGAAAAAAATACGGTGCCCAGTAAGGCCAGTACATAGCCCCAATTTTGCCCACTAAAATTCGAACGGCTCCCTAGGGCGGAAGAATGTGAAACTTCCCGTAAGTTTGTTTTCATTTTCTACGCCGCGCCTTAAAAAAGTTTTTCAGCAAGGCCGCACATTCCTCTGCGAGAACTCCCCCTGTAACGTCTGGGCGATGATGACAGGTCGCTTGCTCGAAAAACTTCACGCCATTCTCCACAGCGCCGCCTTTAATGTCTGCGGCCCCGTAGACGACACGAGATAAACGGGCATTAGAGATAGCGCCGGCACACATCGTGCAAGGCTCGAGCGTAACATAAAGTGTACACGTGTTTAGCCGATAATTGTCTGTGCTATAGGCTGCGTCTCGTATTGCCAATATTTCCGCGTGGGCGGTTGGATCCACAATGCCAATGGGCGCATTACCTGTCTGGGCAATGATATCACCCTCGCTGTTGACAATCACCGCGCCGACAGGCACTTCGCCGCGCGCAGATGCTGCTTGCGCTTGAGCTATCGCCTCGCGCATATAGTGCTCATCATTCATGTCCCCTCTTCACGCGGGGACGCCATAAGGTCAAGTCAGGTTAGCTATGCAAAATAAAGCGAGCGATAAAAATGAAGGTGAGCGCATAGCGAAATTCCTCGCCCGCTCTGGTGTGGCGTCGCGGCGCGAGTCAGAAAAACTAATTGAGGCAGGCCGCATCAAAGTGAACGGGAAGACTCTGACCACCCCCGCCTTTAAAGTCACGGAAAAAGACACGGTTCTTTTTGATAACAACCCCATCGCTGGAAAAGCGCCCACACGCCTCTGGCGATATCATAAGCCGGATGGCCTCGTAACATCACATAAAGATGAAAAAGGCCGAGAAACCGTCTTTGAAGCCCTGCCAGATGAGCTAGGCCGCGTTATTTCAGTCGGACGTTTGGACATCACTTCCGAGGGATTGCTCTTGCTGACGAATGATGGCGAGCTCGCCCGTCAGCTTGAACTTCCCAGTACAGCTTGGCAGCGAAAATATCGTGTGCGCGCTTACGGCAAAGTCACGCAACATGATTTGGACGGCCTTAAAAACGGCATTAAGATTGACGGCATTCAAACAGGCCCGATCGAAGCCGAACTAGAACGGCAAAAAGGCGATAATGCGTGGATCGCTGTGACACTGCGCGAAGGTAAGAACCGCGAAGTTCGCCGCGCCCTTGATACGCTCGGCCTTCACGTGAACCGCCTTATCCGTGTCTCCTACGGCCCCTTCCAACTCGGCAATTTGGGCAAAGGCGATGTTGAAGAAGTAAAATCCCGCATTTTACGCGAACAAGTGGGGCATTTAGTTGACATCCCAGAGGCCAAAGCAAAGACCCCAGGCCAGCGCATCAGCAAACCAAAACGCGGCACCCATGCCAGCGCAAAACGCTTCGCCAAAGATGAAGGCCAAAAAGCGGCGCCCACGGGGCGCGGGAAATTTGCCCATAAACCGGCCAAGAAAAATAAATCTGGCGGTAGCGGCTATGGCGGCGGCTCAACAGCTGGAAAGAAAATGAATTTCAAAGGCGGCAAAGGTAAGCC
>JAHDCL010000065.1:0-8082 GCA_020629875.1 Hellea sp. | reverse complement strand
CAGGCAAGCTCCGCGGCCGCAATATTGCCACGCCTTCGGGTAAAAATACGCGCCCGACAAGTGACCAAACGCGCGAGTCTATCTTCAACATCCTCGCCCACGCCGAATGGGCCCCGCCCATGGAAGGTGCCATTGTTACAGATATTTTTGCAGGCTCTGGCGCGTTGGGATTAGAGGCCATTTCGCGCGGCGCAGAATTTTGTCTCTTTGTTGAAACCGAACCCAAAGCCCGCGGCGCTATCCGCGAAAATGTCGAAAAAATGGGGCTCTTTGGCTGTACGCGCCTGCACCGTCATGACGCGACGAAACTAAAAATAGCGCCCGGTAATCTGCGCGGGCCTTTCACGCATATCTTTATGGACCCTCCCTATAATAAAGGCATGTGGAAACCAGTTTTGAGCCGCCTTAAAGAACACGGCTTAATTGCAGAAGATGGCGTTATCATTCTGGAAGAGAGTAAAGATGCGGAAATTGATCCTCGCGGCTTTCAAGTACTCGCAGATAAAAGATGGGGCGCAGCAAGGGTCCTCTTCCTGAAGCTGGGTTAAGAAGCGCTTACAGCTGCGTTAATCGCTCATAAATCTACGTAGGATAGATATGCATCTATGTACTCGCGATCAATACTTGCGGGGGGGATGCTATGGCTCTTCGGGGCTCAATTTGCCTATGGGCAAATGCTAACGGCAGATTTGGAACTGAAACTAGTTCCAAATGTCGGTGCTGCTTGGCAAACTGTGCAGCTGGAAAACAATTATACTGATGCCATCGTCGTCTGCACCTATAATTTACCAAGCGACTCTGACCCCAGTACGACAACCCGAATTCAAAATATAACGGCAAACAGTTTTCAACTCCGGCTCCAGCAATTTGAAAATAGTTCATCCGTCACAGCCTCAGACGTGCATTGTGTCATAGCGGATGAAGGCGCCTATAATAGTGGCGGCCTTAAATATGAAGCAAGGAAAGTTGTTTCAGACCAAACCGCAGGCCTTTCGGTTCCAGGCGGATGGGGAATCGTAAATAATGAAAACGTAACATCAGCGATAACCCAAACTTACGCCAATCCTCATGTTATCGGCCAAGTCATGTCTTTTAATGACGTCAATGCGAGTGTCTTTTGGAATTACGATTGCGAAACGCGGGGCAATGGGGCGTTCTTCTCTGGCCAAGCGGATGGTATTTGCGTCGGAAAGCATATTGGACAAATCAACGGGACGCGTGCCGCGGAAACTCTAGGCTACATAGTGATCGAAGCAGGTACAGCTACCGTCAATGATATCACTTTCGCCGCCGCTGTCGGTCCTGACTTTGGTGGGGGTGTAGGCAACAACCCACCTTATAACTACTCTGTATCAGGTGATTTTGACATTGGTATTCTCAATCAACAGGGCGAGGACGGTGGACAAGGCGGCTGGGCAGTCCTCTATGGATCCGACCCTCTTTCCGCCAATCAAATTAGCTGGGCGATTGATGAAGAGGTGGTCGCGGGTGATACAGCTCGAGGGCATACGACTGAAAATGTGGGCTATTGGATTTTTGATAATAACCAAACGCCCTCTATGAGTGCTGACAAGGATGTTGAATTATACTCTGGCAATGCTACTCCCTATGCCGTTCCGGGAAGCGATGTTGTCTACTCGATTACCGTCGACAATACAGGCAGCGGGCCCGTAGATAATAATAGCATTGTTATTATTGATGCGATGCCTTCCGAAATAAGCTATATGGCGGGTTCGGTAAGTTTTGTTGATAATGATAGCGGCCTGACCTTCGACCTAGCATCGGACGTTGCTTTTTCCAAAGCAGCGACGGCGCCAGGGAGTTTCTCAGCCTGTAACGACTCGCCGACAGGAACATATGATCCGGACATCACCTTTATTTGTCTCGCCCCGAAGGGCATAATGAGTGAGGGCACGATAACGCCTAGCAGTTTCACGATACAATTTCAGGGCGCGGTGAAATAGACGCATGAAAAACTAGGGACTAGAGATCAGTCTTGTGAGTAGTGAAATGCATGATATCGAGGGCCATGAAATTTTCTGTCACAACACCAACTTCAATTCTTTTTTGCATGTTCGCAGGATTAGCGCTCAACACCTACCCTGGCACTCTGGCTGCACATTCAGGCCACAGTCATTCGACCGCCTCCCCGCCGCAAGGGTACAGCCTAGTATGGTCGGATGAATTTGATGTGGATGGTCTCCCCGATCCCTCAAAATGGAATTATGACACCTACCGAAACCTGGATGGTTGGTGGAATAGCGAAGAACAATATTATTCCCATAGCCGCGCAGAAAATGCCCGTATTGAAAATGGCCAGCTCATCATCGAGGCCCGAAAGGATGGTAACACACTCACCGAATTCTCTGATTATGGCGGACAGGATTACAGCTCTGCCAGACTATTCACTAAGGATCGAGCATCATGGCAATATGGTTATTTTGAAGTACGAGCCAAGCTCCCTTGTGGTCGAGGGTTATGGCCAGCGATTTGGTCTCTCCCCGAAGAGCCGGGGCAATGGCCCGATAGCGGAGAAATCGACATTATGGAATATGTTGGACACGACCCCAAAAGGTTCCACGCCACGGTCCACACAGCGGATAATAATCACATCATGAAGACCGAAGTGGGTGAGAAAATAAAAGTCAAAAGCGCCTGCAAAGCCTTTCACACTCATAGCCTTTTATGGACAGCCGACGCCATTGAGGTCGCCTTAGATGGCAAGCCCTATTTTAGATACGAGAATGAGGGAGAAGGCGAAGGTAGTTGGCCTTTTGATCGTCCCTATCACCTTCTTTTAAACATCGCTGTGGGCGGCACATGGGGCGGGAAAAAGGGCATCAATAAAAGAGCCTTTCCCGCACAGATGAAAGTCGATTATGTTCGGGTCTATCAAGCCAATGAGGCAGATAAAATTGGCTTAAAATAATTCGCTAACGGATAATTTCAAATCCACCTCATAAGCCTTTACTTCGTCCGTCGTAAAAGACGTGAAGAGGGTTTCAAATGCACCATGGGCTTTGCGGTACCCTTTCTTGGCTGATTTATCGTAAAACCTAGCTGCTTTCACGCGGTCATGCGGGCGGCCATTGCCATGTTCATGGGCGTGGCCCAGCAAATAGAGACTCTTCATATGGCCGCGCTTGGCGGAGGGGTCTAGGTGAATAAAGGCCTTTTCATATTCACCCTCCATATAGAGATCACGTCCGGGGCGGTAATTTTTATCTGCGCCATCACTCAGCATACGATACCCCATTCCCATAGACAGCTTACCCAGAATTAAAGCGGGCAATCCGGCCAATATGCCAAACGCAACTAAGCCGCCAAAAGACAAGCCGCCATCAAACGCAAACCGAAATAGTCCATTGACAATTACCATGCCCGGAATAGCCATGACATAGAAACGGCGGAACTTTCGGTCCCGCTCGGCAAAGTAAAACGCCATTGCAATAACTAAAAGAACAATGAAAAAGCGTTGCCAGCCCGAGAGCAAAATTTCCGCCGACGCTTGGTTCAACATAGACAAACTCATCAAGCCAATGATGAAAGGCGCAAGAACTAGGACAAGCCAGATAAAGGGGTTACGCGCCAGATAGCGAAAGTGAATTTTAATGAATCCCGGGATGCGCAAACCGAGAAGAGTCGGCACATAATCAGTGGCGACCGCTTTGAGATTCTTTTTTGAAAATGCGTTCACGAGCTTGTTCCAATCTCTTGATTGCACTCAAACCGATTTAAATGACAATGTTAAGAGATAAATTTACCATTTTTCCACGATTTTTCAGCAGAATATATCGATGGGACAAGAGAATGGCAATTCGGGCGCAGTCGGATTGAACATATCGGCAAAGGAAATTTTTGCCGGTATGAATCAAATGAAGACTGGAATCGCCATATATGACAAAAACTTCAAACTCTATTTCGCAAATAAAGCTATTCGTAGCTATTTACCTGACCTGTATGCCGCTCTGGATGCCGGCTTATCAATGACAGAAGCCATAAAAAGACAGACGAGAAACATTTATCCAAACATGTCACTAGAAGAGTGCGAGGCGCGCGCCGAAAAGTTTTACGAGGCAATTGAAAACTCGGGTACAATGCAAGTTAAAACGCCCGATGGGCTCATGTTAAAAAGCACCTATGATAAAACATCCCGTGGTAGTTATATTCTGACGACTTCTGATATAACCGCGCAAGTTAAGACCGAAGAGGCGCTGAGAAAGGCTCGGAAAGACGCAGATTCCGCTAATAAGGCAAAGTCAGATTTTCTGGCTAACATGTCTCATGAAATTAGAACCCCCTTATCAGGCGTATTCATGGCTGCACAATTATTACAGCAACAACTCCGCATGACAAACCACACCGAGATGAATAGCCTTGCGGAAATATTGGTGAATAGTACTGACCATCTCAGCGCCATCATTAATGACGTGCTCGATATGTCGAAAATTGAAGCGCGTGAAATTGACATTACGCTCACCGAAAACTCACTGTCAGAAATGCTCCGCATATTCAAAAAAGCGCAAAATCATGTGGCCAAAAACTTAGGCTTAGACTTAAAACTGCTGGTCGACCCAAAGCTTCCAGAACGGCTCATTTACGACTCTGTTCATGTTAGGCAATGCGTGACAAATTTAGTGGGTAATGCCCTAAAGTTCACAGCATCGGGAAGCGTAACTATTGCTGTCTTATACGATCCGGACACCCATATTGTAAAAATTCACGTCGTCGATACAGGTATCGGCATTGCCCCTGAAGACCAAAATGGTGTCTTTGACAAATTTGCTCAAGCAAAACAGGTAACGCCACGAGCGCATATGGGAACCGGCCTTGGCCTCTCGATTAGTCGCCAACTGGCTCGGCTAATGGGAGGAGACATAAAATTGACCTCCGAGCTTGGAAAAGGTTCAATCTTTACACTGACCTTCCCCGCAAAACCCGCCATCAGTGAACCTGCAAAATTACGGAAGACGGCTTAACGCCAAACCTCTAACGCCGTCCAAATAAGCGTTCTATATCTGCCAGTTTCAACTCCACATAGGTCGGACGTCCGTGATTGCATTGTCCGCTATGGGGGGTGGCTTCCATATCGCGGAGCAGCGCATTCATCTCCGCGCCATTAAGCCTGCGCCCTGAACGCACACTTCCATGGCAGGCCATGGTCCCACAGACATGTTCGAACCGCTCTTTAAGGGATAGCGCTTCATCATATTCGCTAATGTCATCGGCTAAATCCCTGAGTAGGCTTTGCACATTCATTTCCCCCAGCAAGGCCGGAGTTTCGCGAACTGCAATAGCCCCTGCCCCGAAAGGTTCAATCACTAACCCCATTTCAGCGAGTTCCTCTGCACGGGCGAGGATCCGCGCGGCATCTGTTTCTCCCAAGTCTACAATATCCGGGATGAGTAAGGCTTGGCGCTCCACGCCTTTATCAGCCATCGCCACTTTCATGCGCTCATAGACCAAGCGTTCATGCGCGGCATGTTGATCGACAATCACAATGCCGTCCTGTGTTTGCGCGACGACATAGGTTTCGTGGAGCTGCGCCCGCGCCGCGCCAAGCGGATTTAGCGTCAGATCAGGCGCGACTTCCCCCGTTTGCGGATTGTAACTCTCACCGCTTTCCTCCACTTTTGCGGAAAACCCGTAATCATTCGTTGTTGTCGCGATTCCATCAACGAGAGGCTGCAAGGCCGGGTCGTGCTGGTGCGGGGCTCGGTAAGGGACGGCATAAGCCGGCCGGTTATAATTTTGCTGGAAAGCATATTGTGGCTGTTCAGCTTGGATTTTACCCAGTGCATAATCCGACACGGTCGTACTCGCCCGGTGCCCAGCCGCGGCGAGGCTATGACGCAAGGCTGAAACGATAAGTCCCCGCACAAGGCCCGGATTACGAAAGCGCACTTCGGTCTTAGCGGGATGGACATTTACATCGACATGATCACTAGGCAAGTCAATGTATAGCGCCACCACGGGATGACGATCGCGCGCGAGAAAATCCTGATAGGCGCCGCGCAATGCCCCGTGGAGCAGCTTATCTCGCACCGGCCGTCCATTGACGAAAAGATATTGATGTTGACTGTTGCCGCGCGAGTAGGTCGGCAGGCCAGCAAAGCCTGTTAGATGTATGCCCTCACGCTCTTTATCAATCTCAATGGCGTTTTGTCCAAAATCGGCTCCAAGAATGGATGCAAGTCTTGCGAGGCGGCCCTCTTGATCATCGCTCTGCCGCGCAACCTTTAGCGTTGTTCGGCTTCCGCTGGAGAGCGTTATCCCCACAGACGGGTTCGCCATCGCAAGGCGTTTTACAATATCAGAAATGGCAAGGCTTTCGCTGCGCTCTGATTTCAAAAATTTCAGGCGCGCCGGCGTGGCATAAAACAAATCTCTAACATCGACACGC
The DNA here is from genome assembly GCA_020629875.1 of Hellea sp. Classification (GTDB taxonomy): domain Bacteria; phylum Pseudomonadota; class Alphaproteobacteria; order Caulobacterales; family Maricaulaceae; genus Hellea. The sequence continues at coordinate 1,679 of JAHDCL010000065.1, read as the reverse complement.
GTGCCGTGGATTCCAAAACGCGGTGCAGGCCGCGGGCCCGACTCCGCCCCGCCTTCAACAGAAATTTCCCAAGCGCTATCATCGCTTTCGGTCTGGCTGGTGATTGTCAGGCGCGAGACGGAGCCAATCGAGGGCAAGGCTTCTCCGCGAAATCCCATAGAGTCGATATTCAGCAAATCCCACTCACCAATCTCATTAGGCGAGAGCTTAGAGGTCGCGTGGCGCTCTATGGCAATGGGCAGCTCCTCGCGGTTCATTCCCTTCCCGTCATCCGTAATCGTAATCACCGCGCGGCCACCATCTTCATAACGGATATCGACTTGGGTCGCGCCCGCATCAATGGCATTTTCCACAAGTTCCTTAATCACGCTGGCCGGACGCTCCACGACCTCACCGGCCGCTATGCGGTTCACGGTCTCGGACGGAAGGCGCCGAATCGATATAAAATTTTCAGCCATGAAAAAACCTAACCGCCGGAAGGCAATTAGGCCAGAAACTCAAACATTTCGCCTGTGGATTCATGAGATTTACGCCAACCGGCGAAAATTCATTAAAGTCCCGGAAGTTTTGGACCACCTGGACGGCGCGTAATAGTGACCTCTCCACCGCCAGTCGCCGCTTTCATCGACTCCATGCGGCGCGCTTCAATTTCTGGATCCATGGGCGATCCATCCGGCTGAATGACTTTACCGTCGCGCCAGAACAGCACTTGATCAGAGAAACTTTTGGACTTGCGCTCAACTGAGTTCGCCCCGTCAATTTCGATACGAATTTCCTGATTAGCGCGGCCAACGCCCGCTTTAGACATCAATACGACTTCGCCGCGTGTTGGCTCAGCATCGTCAATATCACCCAATAGGGCTTCGCGTGCAGATTTTTGGCTGTAATTATTCTCGGCAGAGCTCGTCCCGATTTGCGGCGGGCGTAGGTTGTATTCCGGCGGCACAACTAGCGGCGCTTTCGTCAGGATATTAAACTCATTCGGCGCATTCTTTGTCAGGCCCAATGCCTTGGATGTCGTATTGCAGGCTGTTAGCCCCATTGAACCGCAGGCGGCCGCCAGCATTAAAGTCTTAAGTCTCATTTCGTGAGTCTCCAAAATTTCCCCGCAGTCATAACCAAACATTCCTGCGCCGCCAAGTGACTATATGTTTATTTAACCGTATTTAGCAGTCATCCAGACCTGTCGCCCTGGTGTGTTCATCCGTTCCTTTGGATGGCGCGGCGATATCAACCAACTTTCTGCGTTTCAGGCTTCATCTCTTCCATCTCCATGTCCCGGACAATATGTTTGATAAGCGTGTATAAAACTTGTGGCGGGGTACGTTTCAACACGGAACAGTACTTGTTGATCTCTGCCAAAACCCCGGAGTGAGATAGCCTAACTAATATTCTGGTGCTATTTGTAGGGGGGGCCAGCACAGAATTATCATGTGGATTGTCGCCCAAAACGACACCGAATCTCTTATCACGGTACAGCCCAATAATCTCGCTCTCAATGAATGCTTGCGTACTCAACTGAGTTGAAGCCTTATGCGCTTTCAAAGCGTCAATAATATAGTTCTCAACGGGAATTCTGAACTGGGTCGCCATAATACTGCGCGCATAACATAATCTCACCACAATAGACAATAGAGGCTATCTAGGTCATTTTTGTCATGAAACTTGCAGCGGCTTTG
>JAHDCL010000064.1 GCA_020629875.1 Hellea sp. | reverse complement strand
ACGCGTCAGAGCCAAGCGGTTTCGCAAAACGCTGAGCGGTCTCAACAGGCAATCATACGAAAGCTGCAAAAGGATGAGGCAAGGCTTAAAAAGGCGGCGCAACTGCTCGACGCTTATAGCTATCAAGGCGTTTTGGAACGCGGTTATGCGCTTGTCCAAAATGAGAGCGGTGATGTCGTTCGCTCGAAGGGTAAAGTTAAAGCAGGTGAGGGCGTCACCCTGACCTTTGCCGATGGTAAGCGTCAGGCGGTTATTGATGGAAGCGCGGGAAAAAGTGCGCCCAAAGCGAAGCCAAAGAATAAAACGGTTTCAACCCCACAGGGTGATTTGTTTTAGGTCTGTTGGGCTCTCTTTTCTGTCATCCCCGCCTTGGGCGGGGACCTAACATCGAATGCGGAACTTGCCGCTAGGTCCCCGTTTTCACAGGGATGACAAAAGTGAGTGGCGTGCGTGGGTAAACTGCAAAACCCTGCTTCACATTCTTACCAACTCACGTTAGACCGCACTCATGAACTCATTTTTTCAAGGCACTGGCGAGGCGATTATCCATTACGGTCCGTCTGATTTTACCATCATGGAAGGCGGGGCCTATGTGACCTGCGCGACCTCAGGGGATAAAATCCCCCTCGAGATGCTACGCTATTGGAACGCTGATCGGCAAGAAGCTTATAAGGACGCCGCGGCAAGCCTTGAGGCTTGGAAAAAGGCCAACGCTTAATGCGTTGGGTTGCGAGCTTAGCTCTAGTATTTGCGATCTGTGGCTCTGCTTGTGCGCAGGAGAAGTCTGAATACCAAAGTCAGACTGTAAAAACGGCTCAACTTCCAAATGCTCTTCAATCTCCTAGAAGGGTAACCAAAAAACCTGAACAAAATAGAGCTATAAATAGTGTAGACGACTTACTCGAAGCCGTGCGTGATGCTCCTATGCTGAGTTATGCGCACTCTCGGATTCATTGCTTAGGAGTTGTTCAGCAAGGTGGGGCCGTATTGTGTCAAACGGCACCTAATGAAAGAGTGAAAGTTGCGCGATCTGAAAATGACTTCTACTACGAGAGCGCAAATGAAATTGGTCAAATCATCATCGGCTTTGACCGTGATGAAACTAAAGGGTTTGTAGCCGTAGAAGGGGGAAGGGTAGATTTTAATCTTACAGCCCGAGATTACGACACATCTCGCATAGACGGCCTCCCGCCGTCACAGGTATCAACTTTCACAGATGCCCAACTCAAACGTATCCGCCGTTCTTCGGCGCGTAAGAAAATTGGCTTTGCGTCCCGCGCCGAAGAGATGGGTTTTAGGGATGGATTTGACCTGCCTATCAAGGCGGAATTTGTCAAGACGACCAATTTTGGGGCGCAGCGTATCCTCAATGGAGAGCCGAAAAAGCCCCATTATGGTGTGGACCTCGCCGCGCCAGTGGGCACGCCGATTTATGCGCCTGCGGATGGCATTGTCAGTCTTGCCGATGATGACCTTTATTTCGAAGGGGCGATGGTGCTCCTTGACCACGGGCAGGGCCTGATTTCCATGTATCTGCATACAGATGAAATTTTGGTGGAGCCGGGACAGCGTGTTTCACAGGGCGAGCAGATAGCTACGGTTGGGTCAAAAGGCCGCTCAACAGGGCCGCATTTATGCTGGCGTTTAAAGTGGCGCAATCGTAACCTCGACCCTGAACTACTAACGGAATGGCCCAAAGATGAGCATTAAGTCAGGTGCAGACTGTAATACGATGGCCGAAGTGCGGGCGGGCGTAGATGCCTTGGACCGTGAATTGGTCGCGCTTTTGGTGAAACGCCAAGCCTATATGAGCGCTGCGGGACGAATTAAGAATGATCGCGACGCCGTATATGATGCTGAACGCATCGAAGATGTTGTCTCCAAAGTCCTGGCCGAAGCCCGCAAACAAGGCCTATCTGAGGATATTGCAGAGCAGGTGTGGCGTAAGCTTATCGAACGCTGCATTGCCTTTGAATTTGGCGAATGGGACGCGCATCGCGCTGCCAACAAGCAAAGTGCTTAATATTTAAATTAATCAACGGCTTACGTCTTTTTTATAAAGCGATTTTGGCCAGCGCCTATGAACCCAAAACCATTGTTCAGGGGTTTCGCGAATGCGCTCTTCGATGAATTGTGTGACCTGAGTAACGCCCTTTATCACATCTGTTTCTCGCTCGCCGGTATTTTCTAGCGTAATGGGTTCATAGAAGGTGACGGTGAAATTCGCGCCATCCCGCGTTACCGCCATAGGCAAGAGCGGGCGACCGGTTTTAAGCGCTAATCGCGTGGCGCCTTGCGCGGTCATGGCTTCTTCTCCAAAAAAGGGAATATTCACGCCGGTATTGAACTTTTGATCATTGAGAAGGGCGATGCTCTCTCCATTTTTCAAGGCTTCGAATAATTCGCGCCCGCCTTTGTGTCCCGATTTTTGTACGAGAAATTTTGTGCCATACCGCTCCCGCTGTTTACGGACACGCGCATCGATATAGGGATTGTTGATCTTGCGGTAGGTAATACGCACCGGCAAGCCCGATTGCGTGAGGACAGTCGCCATAATTTCCCAATTCGCAAAATGCCCCGTCACGATGATAGCTGGCGCATTCGCCTTGAAGATATCGAGGCCCTTTATGGTGACGCGTTCACCCTCAAAGGCTTTCACGCGATGTGTAATAGGAAATTCGGCAAAGGTTCTTCCGGTGTTGTCCCATTGCTCTTTGAGGATTTGGTTTATTTCATCCTTAGCTTTCTTGGGGAATGCAATTTCAAGACCCGTCCTTGCAATGTGGTGCTTGCTCGTCAGAGGACCAATGAGACGTAACAGCCATCCGCCAAAGGCTGATATCCCGTTAAAGGGAAATAGCTTCAGGATTAAGCCGACGGTGTCATAAGCCAAAGCCTCGAGCCGCCATCCCAATTTACGCGCAAATTTCGGCTCAGAGCTCATTACCGTGGTTTAGACTTTTCGATAATCGGGTGGAGCAAGCGGCGTAGGGTCAATTCGTCCTCAAACTGCACCGAAACCGGCCAAGCATGAACGCCTTTACGATAACCCTTGGGTAAGCGAACATAGTCTTTTTCGGTGGTAATGAGTGCGGCCTCATATTCACTGGCCAGCATGAACAGGCTCTCAATATCCTCATCCTTATACTTATAGTGGTCTGCATAGGGGACTTCTTCGACAATCTCGCCGCCGTGACGACGGAGGCTATTGAAAAATTTATTCGGGCGTCCAATCCCTGCGAATGCGTAAAGCTTGCCCTTTGGCGGTGGCCCGGCAGGGGCAAGATAAGCCGGAATAACGACGTTACCTTTGAGCTGTTCAGCCAAAACGTCATCAATTTCGAAATCGGGTGAGGGCTTCATCAAAATTACGGCATCGGCGCGCTTAAGCGAAGGAGCAAGTTTTTCGCGTAATGGCCCTGCCGGAAAGACGCAACCATTCCCAAACCCGACCTCAGCATCCACTACGAGCAGGGAGAGCGTTTTCTTAAGCTGCGGGTTTTGGTGTCCGTCATCCATGACAATGACATTCGCGCCATGGCTTCGCGCAGCTCGAGCGCCGTCATCGCGGCCTGCACTGACCCAAACAGGGGCATGGCGGGCGAGTAGAAGCGGTTCATCGCCAACATCCACTGCCGTGTGGTTTTGCTGTACGGGGATAGGGCCTTTCTCAAGTCCGCCATACCCCCGGGTTAGGCCAACAGCGCCAATGCCAAGGCGGCGCAAACTCTTGAGAAGGTAAATTGCAACCGGCGTCTTCCCAGTGCCGCCCATGGTCGCATTCCCGACGCAAATGACGGGAATGCCTACGTCATAGCTCTCAGTCGTTTTAATACGCCGCGCAGCCGCCCAGCCATAAATCCAGCCAAAGGGCTTAAGAAGGAGGCGTATCATAGGTGCAGCGTCGCGCCCCTCGCGGTGGTTCCAGAACTCGGGCGGTCTCATGATGACGCCTTTAGGAACATAAATCCGAGCTTACCCCAGACGGTATCCATCACATGACTGCGGTTCTGGGCATATTCAAAAGCCAAACGCTGTTTCTGCGCGAGGGCTTCGGGGTTTGAGAATAAATCGCTCACTGCTTGTCCTACCATATCAGGGGATAGAATACGCTCTGCGGCGTTAAAGGCAATCATCGAGCTGTAACTGTCGGCGAAACTAGAAATATGCTCTCCGGTTAAAACGGCATTGCTGAAATGAGCGGGCTCAAGTGGGTTATGACCCATGAGGTCTTTGAGGAGCGAGCCGCAAACAAAGGTGATGTCCGATAGAGAATAAGCGAGACCCATCTCACCGATAGTATCGAAAAGATAGAGAGAGCTTAAATGATGCAAATCGGATTTATGCGATCGAATAGACATATGTGTATTTCCGACCATGGCAAAGATCTCCTCTCTGCGCTCAGGGTGCCGTAAGGCAAGAATTAGGAGAGCGTCAGGGTGATTAGAGCAAACCACTTCATGTGCGGCGAGAATTATCCCTTCTTCACCTTTATGAGTACTGGCGGCACACCAAACAGGGCGGTCCCCAATTTGCGCTTTTAATCTGGCGAGTTCGGCCTCATTGACCGGTAAGGCGGGGGCCGCATCTTTCAGGCTTCCCGTATTTTCTACTTTGTTCTCTAAGAGAGATGAGAGGCCCATCGCGGTTGCTTCATCTGCCGCCAAGATTGTGGAGAAACAGCCAAACAAATTTTGAGCCGATTTGCGGCGCTTGCTCCAACCATTCAGTGATTTTTTTGACATCCGCGCATTGATGAGCGCCATAGGAATATTGCGGGCCTTGGTTTGTAATATCAAATTCGGCCAGATTTCTGACTCAGCCCAGAGCGCTATATCCGGTTTCCAATAATCCAAAAAAGCGCTCACAGCCTTGGGCGTGTCCAGAGGAACATATTGATGAAAGGCGCGCTCAGGCAGACGCTTCGCGAGCAAATCAGCGGAGGTTGTTGTGCCGCTTGTGATTAGGACATGGGCGGTGGGGTACTCGCTAAGGACTTTATCAATCAACGGGAGCAACATCGTCACTTCGCCGACACTCGCGCCGTGCATCCAAAAGAGCTGTCCAGTGGGACGCGCTAACGAGGCGCGCCCGAAACGCTCACCTTGCCGCGCTGGGTCTTCCTTGCCTTTCAATGCGCGTCGTTTCAGCCAGAATGGCAGCACTGGCGCAATGAGCTTGGTCAGCCCTGAATAGGCCCGTATCAACACTGTATTGCTCATTGCTCCGCCGCCTCAACAGGCGCGTGGCCCATGGCGCGGTCGGCATCCGCGAGGAAGATATTCATCTCGCTCTCTATGCGTTCACGTATGTGTTCGATTTTACGCTCATCAGCATCAGCAGGGACGGTTACAGGCGTGCCCCAAATGATTTTACCTTTGCCAAAGGGCAGGGGCAAAACGAATTTATCCCAGCTATCAAATTGTTTACGGTTACGCAGGGCAAAGGTACAGGGCACAAGCGGCGCGCCCGTAAGGCGAGCGAGACGAATAGGGCCATCGCCAAGGCGTTGCCTTGGCCCGCGCGGCCCGTCAGGTGTTACAACGATACAAGCGTCAGTTTCGAGTGCGGTGACGATGTCTAGGCTGGCCTTGGCTCCGCCTTTGGCTTTAGCCGCCAAATTACCTTTCGCCGCTTTTTTGGCAGAGCCGCGGATAGTTTTGAGGCCAAGGAAATGCGCCGTATGGGCCACAATGGCCCCGTCACGCGAGCGCGAGATAAGAACATGAGGCAATTGATAGGTTTTCTTCCATGCCGCCGTTAACATCATAAATCGTGAATGCCAGGTTAGGGCGATAAAGCCTTTGCCGCCGTCAATGATGTGCTGAACGTGATCGGCGCGCTCGACGTCCCACCGAGTGGTATATTTGACCAAAGTCATATAGGCGGCGACGAGCCATCCGACGGTAATTTGAACGGCATTTGACCGCATGAAGCGTTTGAACACTTGCGGCCTCCCTGTTATGCGTTTGCCGTGATTCAAGGACATAGTGTAGATGACGTTAGACCTCAACAACCCTGCTGATAGAAAACGGGCTTATCGTGACCTCACTTGGGGTGATCATGGTTTTCTGCGTCGGCGCTTCGCCAATCATCATGATATTGGCGGCGGGATGTACCGTGAGAACCAACCTTCGCCTAAGCGTATTGCTGAATGGGCCAAGATGGGAATTAAAACCAACATCAATCTGCGCGGCGAAAGTCCGAAAGGCTATTACTTGCTAGAGAAAGAAGCCTGTGAGCATCACGGCATCACTATGATAGATTTCCGCATGTATAGTCGTGATACGCATTCGGCCGAAGTCATTCGCGCCGCCAAAGAGCTTTTTGAGTCGATTGAATATCCCGCTGTGATGCACTGTAAATCAGGCGCAGACCGCACGGGCATTATGGGCGTTCTCTATCGGCATTTCCGTATGGGCGACACCATCGAAGAGGCTGTTGAGCAGTTAGAGTTCAAATATCTACATGTGCGGCAGGGCAAAACGGGAATGCTCGACTTCTTTTTTGCAGATTACCTAAGATACAAAAAAGAGCATGATATTGCGTTTCTGGATTGGGTCGAGACTGTCTATGATCCCGCCGATGTGAAGGCCCGTTTTATGGAGCAATGGTCCGGAAATCCCGTGACGGAATTGATTCTTCGCCGGGAATAAAGCTCTTAAAGTTATTATGACAATTTTGTGAAGCCTTGTGCTTTGTGCGGAGCAAGTCTCTTTGGCATGCCGCCTGAGGAATTAGAACAAATCTCGAGGTTAGGACGTTTCATGGGACTGGAAATTTTTGCTATACTTGGCTTCTGTATGGCGGCTTATTCAATCATGGCGAATGACGCGATTCAAACGATCGGAACCTTCATCAGCTCGAATTCAAAGCGCCCTTGGTGGCTCCTATGGGCGTATTCGGGTTCCATTGTTATAGCTGTGATGCTTTACGGCTTTTATACAGGCGGCGGCGATATTGCTTACGGACGTTTGAACCGAATTCCGTTTCCCGAAGGCGGGATTCAATGGTGGCATGTCGTGCCGCCTTTAGTTCTTATTCTGCTCACGCGATATTCTATTCCGGTTTCCACAACCTTTTTAGTTTTGACACTCTTCGCAATTTCGGGCGGCGCCGCCACAGAGGGGCTTCTGGGTAAGCTGCTCGTCAAGTCTGGCCTAGGATATGTTGTGGCGTTCTTCTCCGCGGGTCTTGTGTATTTGTTGGTTTCCAAAAGTTTTGAAAACTACATTGAACGGGAAAAAAACAAACCTCTCAATCCTTTGTGGTATGTCGCGCAATGGGCCTCAACAGCCTTTCTTTGGTCGCAGTGGTTGATCCAGGATTTGGCGAATATTTTCGTTTACATGCCGCGCAGCACAGAGGTCATAAATGGCCAGACGCACGTAAGTTTTTCCGCGCCTGTTCTCTTTGGTACGACGGCCGTAATGGTTGGGCTGCTTGGTTATATTTTCTGGCGCGGAGGCGGTGAAATCCAGAAAATTGTGCGTCGCAAAGTCCATACGACTGATGTTCGCGCTGGTACCGTTATTGATTTCATCTTTGGAATTATCCTTTTCCTTTTCAAAGAAGTTAGCGATATTCCAATGAGTACGACGTGGGTCTTCCTAGGTCTCTTGGCGGGGCGCGAGCTTGCTATTGCTGTTATGACTGATTTGCGAGATCGGAAACAGGCCCTTACGGATGTAGGCTCCGATATGGGGCGAGCCTTTTTTGGACTGGTTGTGTCAATTGGGATTGCGATCGCGCTGCCGTGGATAGCGACAGGGAACATGCCGACCTTCTAGTTCTGCAGTTCCCGGAACCTTGCATACACACCACCAGGTATTTTACTGAGCTCTTCATGCGTGCCAGTTTCCACGACCTCGCCTTTATCCAGAACATAAATGCGGTCCGCTTTCTGAACCGTTGAGAGTCTATGCGCGATAACAATCGTCGTGCGTCCTTTGGAAAGGCGCTCAAGGGCAGCTTGGACTTTAGATTCGCTTTCTGCGTCGAGCGCTGAGGTGGCTTCGTCCAATAAGAGGATAGGGGCGTCTCGCAATATGGCGCGTGCGATGGAAAGGCGCTGTTTTTGTCCGCCTGATAAACCAGCGCCGTCTTCGCCTAAGACTGTGTCATAGCCGTTTGGCAGTTGCGAAATAAAGCCGTGTGCATCAGCGGCCTTAGCGGCATCTATGATAGTATCTCTACTTGCGCCTTCGTTGCCAAATCCAATATTGGTAGCGATGGTGTCGTTAAAGAGAGTCACGTTTTGCGACACGAGAGCCATGGAGCCTCGCAGGCTGCTTAGGCTGATATGCCTGACATCAATTCCGTCTATTGTTACGCGGCCACTGCTAACGTCATAGAGACGGGGTATAAGATTGATGATTGTTGATTTCCCACCGCCGGAGGGGCCAACTAAGGCAATTGTTTCTCCAGGCTTCGCCTCCAGCGACACACCGCGAAGAGCCTTTGTCCCGTCTGCATACAGAAAGTTCGCGTCTTTCACTTCAACATGTCCTTTTGCGTCCGTCAGGACAATGGCATCGGGAGCCTCAGTAATGGTGGGCTGTTCATCAATAACATCAAAGATACGGGTGAGGGAGGCTAGGCCCTCTTGGATTACATTGTTGAGCGTGCCAAGCGCCCGTAATTTTGGAGACAATATCAGCAGTCCCGTCAAAACCGCGCCTATGGACCCGGCCGTGGCTGTGTTATTTGTGACCTGATAGACGCCAAAAATGACTACACCGGCAATGGCAAGGCCGCCTAATATTTCAAGAATGGGATCAACGCGGGCTTGGTTGGTGACAAGCTTCATAAACAGACGAATACGCTTTTCAAAACTTTTTCCTAAGCGTTTGTTTTCATTGGATTCAAGGCCGTATGCCTTGATCATTCGAGCCCCAGTAAAACTCTCTTTAAGCTCTGCAGTGATCGTCCCTGTATGGGCTTGGACATCTTTCGCATTACCGCGCATTCTCTGGGAAATCGCAATTATCGGCCAAAAGGCGAGTAGAAAAACCGTCATAACCAGAGACAATTGCCAATTCTGATAAAGCATAGCCGCTATTGTTAAGATGACTGTCAGTAAAGCCGCAACCAAGTTAGACATTGTGCGAATAAGCGCGTTTGAAACGACCGTCACATCACTGGTGAACTTTGAGATAAGGTTACCTGTGGGTTCATTGGAAAAGCTCGCATAGTCGCGATCATGTGCAGATTTGAACATTTGCTTTTGCATCTGCCCAACAGCATTTAGGGCGATGGAGTTCGATAGGATACGTTGTAGATAATTCGCAATACCAGAGAGGGCAGTTATGCCCAGTAAAATGGGCAAAATCGCATAGGCATATTTTTTTGCATTTGAAACGGCATCAACACTTTGATTGAGGGCGGTCGCTTCATCCACAATACGCCCAACAACAAAAGTGTAAGCGGCGGTGGCGGCCGCGAGCAGGGCCATGAAAAGAAAAGCCACAAAGAGCTTCCCCTTTTGCGGCCAAATATATTCTCGCCAGAGACGTCTAATTCTCTGGCGATCTGTTTGATTTATTGAATTAGCCAATGATGCCGTCTTTATCTGGATCTATAAGCTCGTGGGCGTGTAGTACGAAATAACGCATATGCGCGTTGTCTACGGTACGCTGCGCCGCGCCCTTCCAAGCTGCATGCGCATCCGCATAATTGGCATAGGCTCCAACGAAATCGACATTTCCGAGATCTTTAAACTCAGTTTTATTGGGGTCAACAAGCTCGCCGCCAATGACGAGGTGTAGGAGTTGAATATTTTCTGTCATGGCGCGGTCCTCTAAATGACGATCGGTCTGGGTGGTTCCCATAAATCCAAAATCTTTTACTTTGTCATCGCTTTCTTCAAATTGAGCGATGATTGGTGTTATTCGCGCTAATAACAAAGCGTGGAGAGTCTTGCCAGCACAAATCACGCCTAATCCGCGCGTGGTTTCGCCGTCATAACTCGGCTTTTCGCCGCGCAAGTTCGTGACGATAGCGCCAGCTTCGGATGCAATAAGCTGCGCGGCGGCAACATCCCAATCGGATTTAGGCGTAAAGGCGACGGTGGCGTCCGCTTGGCCCGAGGCAACGAGCACCATGCGGTAAGCCATAGAGTTTGCGACGCGGCAATTCATATCGGGCCAGCCTAAGCGGCGGAACTTTCGTGCATAGCCAACCATACGTATGCCTTCGACGGCCTCAGCGTTTGGCGCAGATATCTTTACGCCGTTTAGTTTCGCTCCGTTCCCGAGCGCCGCCTCGAACATTTCATCTTTCAAAGGGTTATAGACAACGCCGGCAATGGATTGGCCATCTTGTATAATAGCCACACTGACCGCAAAATTTGGCGTTCGGTCAATAAAGGCGCGGGTCCCGTCAATGGGGTCAACGACAAAAGTGCGGGGGCAGGCGTGGCGGGAATGATCATCTTTGGTCTCTTCCGAGAGCCATCCATAGCCAGGACGAGCCTGGCACAGTGTCTTTAGGAGGTAGTCATTTACGGCGATGTCAGCATCAGTGACAAGATGCCCTTTGTCCTTGTCCCAAATTTCTGCATCGTCCGCATCGAAGGCATCTTTGGCAATTTTTCCAGCCTCTAATACGGCCTTACGAATAAGAGCTAAGTCTTCTTCATAGGGGGCGCATATGTCACTAGCTTCCGGCAATGGTTAGACCTTGAGTGAGAATGCTTGGCGCGACGGTGGCGGCATCAAAGATGAGATCATTCGCTGGTATGAGTGTTTTATACATCTCGAGAAGATTGCCTGCGATGGTTATTTCACTCACCGGATAGGCTTTTTGCCCATTTTCGATTTTAACGCCTGCAACCCCAACGGAATAGTCGCCGGTGTTAGCGTTGAGAGATGGGCCGAACATTTCTGTTATCAGCAGACCTTCCCCCATTTCAGCCATCAGCTGCGCCGGTGTTTTTTCACCCCCCATCATATAGCTATTGGTAGCCGCGACCCCAGGAGGTGAGCCAATGCTACGGGTTGCATGACCCGTTGTTTCCAATCCAAGCTGCCGCGCTGAGGCGCAGTTAAGCAACCATGTTTGCAGGACGCCATCTTTGATGAGGTTGCGGGTAACGGGTGCAATGCCTTCGCCGTCATAGGGGCGGGAGCCATGACCTCTTTTCATCAGGGGATCATCAATAATTTGAATGTTTGAGGGAAAGAGCGTTTCGCCCATTTTGTCTTTCAGGAACGACACACCCCTTGCAATAGAGGTGCCCGTGATTGAACCGATCATCGCTGCGACGAGGGCGCCAGATACCCGCTGATCGAAAAGAACAGGCATGGCCCCAGAATCCATCTGTCGGGAGCCCAGCCGAGCTATCACTCTCTGCCCAGCGATACGGCCAACCTCTTGCGGGGTTTTTAAGTCTTCGAGCCAGCGTGTACCATCGTAGTCAAAGTCGCGTTCCATCGCGCCGTCGGCTTCAGCAATTGCTGAGACTGAGAGCCCGTGACGCGAGGAGGTCCAGCCTTGTGAAAAACCGTGTGTTGTCATGAAATAAATAGCCGAGCTGGCATGACTGGCATTCGCGCCCTCGGCCTGTTGTACGCCTTTAACCGCTAGGGCGGCGGCCTCAACCTCCAATGCGCGTGCCTTGAGCTCTCCGGGTGTCATGGGTGTGTCGTCACAGAGTTCCAGATCAACATTATGGGTGCTAAGCTGACTCTCATCAGCAAGCCCGCAATACGGGTCCTCTGGGGCGAGTTTTGCCATTGCGACCGCGCGCTCGGCGAGTTGATCCATTGATAATTCAGACATGTCCGAGCTGGATACGCAAGCTTGGCGCTGCCCGACCATCACGCGCAGGCCAATATCGCGGCCCTCGCTATTATCGACATCTTCCAGTTCTCCGCCCCGAACGACAATGGCGGAAGACCGGCCATGCGTGGCAATTGCATCGGCTGCTGTCGCGCCATGATACTTGGCGCGGGACAAAAGTTTTTCAAGTGTCGGCGCGAGTGCTGCCGCACTGATAGGGTCATGAAGGGCCATAGAGAATCTAGCTATTCGTAAATGTAAAAATCAGATAAAGCAGATATAGGGAAGTACCTAAAAAAGTGAATAGTGTCATCATCATTCCTAGGCCGCGCCCTCTGCCAAGTGAATTCTTTTGTGCCATAGCATGGGCATGAAGAATTCGGCCTAACAGGAAGGCGGCGCCAAATACATGCAACGCAATAGCGTGCGCTCCCAACATTGCTAGGGCGATAAGACCGATAAGCGCAAAGGGGGCCGTTTCAACGTAATTGCCATGTGCTCGCATTCTAGCGAATAGGGCTGGGCTCTCACCATCCCCAATGCTGATTTTTTCTTTCATGCGGAGTTGGCCAACGCGAAAAATTAGGACAGAAACAAGAATAAGGTGGAGTGCGATGTAAAGCGCTACAATCTGGAATGTGGTCATATTGCCGTCGCTATCTTTCTTCTAGCGGTAGGTTTGCCGCTTGTTCCATGGCTTTTAGGTGTGTTTCAACGGGCTGTGCCCCCTGAACAGCAAATTGTCCATTATAAATAAAGCAGGGCACGCCATTTACGCCGAGATTGCGAAAGAACAATATTTCCTCACGAACAGCATTTTTATCTTCATCTTTGGACAGGAGCTCAGCGACCAAATCTGCATCCATGCCGATTTCCGCAGCAATCTCTTTGAGAACTCCATGATCTCCTACATCTTTTAGGTCTGTGAAAAATGTACGAAAAAGAGCGTCTGAAGCGTCGTCGCCTAAGCCTTGGCCCTGTGCCCATTTTAGAAGGCGGTGGGCATTCAACGTATTAGGGCGCATCGGAATATCACCAAATTTGAAATCGATGCCGACGGTGGGTCCTTGCGCCTCGAGTGCCTCGCGCATCGCTTTGAAACGATCGCTAGGCCCTTCGCCGAACTTGGCCTTCATATAATCGCGATAGGGCGTGCCGCCCTCAGGCACGTCTGGATCGAGCATGTAAGGCCGCCAAGTCAGGTTTACATCATGCTTCGATTGCTTGGCGGCCTTTTGAAAGTAACGCACGCCAAGCCAACACCAAGGACAGACGATATCCGATACGATATCAACCTGAATTGTTGCCTTTGGTTTTTTCGAAGATTTTCGTTTTGCCATAAACGGCGTTTAGCCGAGTCTATCGCGTCTGTCTAACTTTCAGTCGTTGCCGCGAAATAAGTCTCGGCCTCATCACAGCGCGTTCGAAACATATCTTCTGATGCTAGTTCTTGGCTAAGGGTCGCGATAGAATTGATCTCCGCCACGGTGTAATCGTCATATGCCAAGATGGGCTGCAGGTCCTGTCTGAGATAGAGCGCGACGGCCCCTCTATATTCACGCAATGACATTTCATTCTTGAATATCTTTGTCACGCAGAGGCAATAGATTTTTTCTTTGCCACCTTCTATGCATCTATTGGTGAGTGCAACGTCTTCCAAGGGCGTCTCGGTATCACGCGCGGCGATTGCGTCGCTTCCCGTGATTGCTGCTTGAGCCTCTGCCCAAGACGTATTCGTTTTTCCACCAGCAAAAAGAAAAATACCAAGCATCGCCGCCGGCAGGGCCAATTTTAAAAGTCTCATCTGCGCCTCCGAACGTTTGAGGCCCACATTGCCCCGCGTTCAAGGTCTGGATAGCATGTCGGATGGGGTGATTATTGTGACTTTCCTCACTTTTCCTTGTCATTTTTTGCCAAAAACGCATTTTTTCTCAATCAATTTTGACGTTATCTGGTGCTAGCGCCAAAAATTTCAGCACGGCCTCCACCTCTGAATCGGAGAGGCCTTTGACCAATCGGTCGTTGAAGTCGCGAAAGTCATTCATAACTTGCTCCCGCAGAGCCCATCCTGCATCGGTCAGCGCCACGGCTTTGGCGCGGCGATCAGAGGTGAGAGTGATGCGTTCCAATAAGCCATCTGCTTCCATGCGTGATACCAGCCCGGTGATGGCTGCGTTATTACGGCCAGTACCTTCAGCAAGGTCTGTCAGGCGGCATCTATCATGGTAACCAAGATAAATGAGAACGGCGGCCTGAGATGTGCTGACGCCAGATTTTCCAGCTAGGTAGTTATCAGCCTCTTTGCAAAGACGCGTATGGGCGCGATCTAGGATGAAGAAAAGACGGCGGTCAACCGGACGAGCAATGGCCATAAGAGAATCCAAATTTATTACACATGCAAAGTAATATCGGAGCTCTGGTATAAACACAAAAGAAAAAGCCGCTTCACAGTATGAAGCGGCTTCTCTTTGAAGTTTGGGTCTCACCAAGCGCCATGCTTGGTTTCAAGATAGATGTGTCTTTACCCAATCAAGCGTTAAGCCCCAATGGTTCTTAGGCCGAGGCTTTTACGAAAGGGCTGATCTAACAGCTTCGGGCAGACCCCTCAAAACAGATAAACAAAATCGACCTCCTTTCATAAACGCGGCCCCACAATGGGACGGCTAACTAATACCTACAAGTTAGGACGTTTTTGAATTCTGGCAAGGGATTTATTTCATTAAATTTGAGATGGGATTCATAAAAAATTCACCGACTCAGTTGAATTATTATGCCTCTTTGAATTTTAACGCGACGCCGTTGTTGCAATAACGCAGTCCTGTTGGGCGGGGACCGTCTTTGAAAACATGGCCTTGGTGGCCACCGCAGCGCGAACAGTGATATTCCGTGCGTGACACAAAGAGTTTTCTGTCTGTTTTCGTACCAACCGCGCCGTCGATGACGTCAAAAAAGCTTGGCCAGCCTGTACCTGATTCGTATTTTTGTTCTGATGTGAAGAGCGGTAGCTCGCAGCCAGCACAGACAAAAATGCCTTTGCGTTTTTCATCATTCAGCGGCGAGGAGCCGGGGCGTTCTGTGCCTTCTTTGCGCAGAACATGAAACTCGACCGCGGTCAGGCGTTCTTCCCATTCGCGTTCGGACAGGTTGGCCCAGTCAATATTTGAAGTCGTTTCAGTCATTCTTTTAATCTCCGCAGCTTCGGCAGTACTGCCTGATTTCGCACAAGCCGTCAAAGCCAGCGCCGCAGCGCCAAGCCCTAAGTCACGTCTCGATAATGTTTTGGTCA
>JAHDCL010000063.1 GCA_020629875.1 Hellea sp. | reverse complement strand
TAAGATTTCGTTAACAAACGTAAACACAGACAGTTAACGAGACGTTAGCAAATTCGGAATGCGGAGCCCCAATGTCAGCTATTTTTGCCACAAATGACGAGGTCACAGCGAGCGCTAAGATAACAAATATACATATCGTACGCCCTTCTGGATGGGGCGAGCTAAAAGAGACCCTAACGGCAGCGCATCAAAATTTTGCTCATGCGCAGCAATTCTCGGCAGCTGCGGGACAAAAGCTTTATCTACCTGGTGTGGATGGCGATATTGAATCCGTATTATATGGCGCAGGGGACGTGGAAAAGGATACACTTGGAGCCATGCGTGCGGGAGGTCTATCAAGCTCATTGCCCGCGGGTTATTATAGGTTTGAGGGGCTTCCGAGTGATTGGAATTCGGTACTAGCTGGTGTCGGTTGGGGAATTGGGGCCTATAAATTCGAAAACTATTTAACGAGCGAGACGGAATTCCCAACGCTCCTAATCGAAGACGCCAAAAGACTGAGCGAAACCCGTTCAATCGTGGAGGCTACCCATTTATGCCGAGACCTAATTAATACACCTGCCAGTGACATGGGTCCCATTGCGCTGCAACAAGCCGCCATCGATTTAGCTCGAGAATATGGTGCGGAGACCACCGTTACGATTGGAGAAGATTTATTGAAAAATAACTTCCCGATGATTCATGCTGTTGGGCGGGCGGCACATGAAGAGCCTCGCTTAGTGGAGTTTGAGTGGGGGGATCCCTCCCATCCACGTCTCGCATTGATTGGAAAAGGAATTACCTTTGATACGGGCGGCGTGAATATAAAAAGTGCGGCAGGTGCTCGGATAATGAAAAAAGACATGGGCGGCGCAGCTCACGCGTTGGCTTTAGCGAAAATGATTATGGCAAATGATTTACCTATCAGGCTGCACTGCTTAGTCGCGATTGCTGAGAATGCGGTCTCGGCAGGAGCCTATCGGCCGGGAGATATTCTGAAGTCTCGCGCAGGACTGACCGTGGAGATTGATAATACGGACGCGGAAGGCCGACTGGTATTGGGAGATGCGCTTACAAAAGCGGCTGAGGACGGACCTGTTCTTATGATTGATTTTGCGACCCTGACCGGAGCTGCGCGCGTCGCATTAGGCCCGACCTTGCCGCCGTTCTTTTGTAATCGCGAAGTGCCGGTTAGCGATGTCTTGGAGCAATCTAGGCGTCAACACGATCCGATCTGGCACATGCCGCTCTGGCAGCCTTATAATTCCATGCTGAGCTCACCTATCGCAGATATGAAGAACGCGGGCGGTGGATTCGCGGGATCTGTGACAGCGGCGCTGTTCTTGGAGCGCTTCGTAAAAGGCCGACCTTGGATGCATTTCGATGTTTATGGCTGGTGCCCAACAGCTTATCCGGGACATCCTAAAGGCGGCGATATGTTTGCGCTGCGCGGCTTATATCACTGGCTGAAAGCTGGCGGCCTAAATGGGGACTTTTCGGCGTAGAGCTCTCGCGGCCCATCGGTTGATATGACCTGAGATTGCGCCATGTGCTAAAATTGCGATGAGCGTGGTAACCAAAATTGAGACGCCTATTAACGGCCACCCATATAAATCCGGATATAAAACTATAAGGGTTTGAGAGACCGGCCAATTGCCAAGATAAAGGCCCAATACAATATTTGGCCAATTATTCATCCATGCGGTAATCCGCATAGGTGTCTGAATAATGACAATGGCCAGGTAGGTCCAAAACAGCGTACCAGCAATCTCTATCCCCGGTGTCCAAGGTAAGAACACATATTGAACGGCCGCGCATGAGAGAAAACTCGCAAGCAAGATTGTCTTGCCTATGCCCGTCTGAGGTAACTTGTCTTGCCATCCATAGAGGGCGGCGCCCGCTAAGAAGGCATAACCTAAGCGTATTCCTGCGAAGGCAGGAAAGATCGCTTCAAGTCCATTCTTAGCAGCGAAATATCCTGCCACGGCGTAAAAAAGCGTAGAGAATATCGCTAAGCTCAGGAGCACATGTTTTGATTTGAGGATATTGAGGCGCCATCCTAATGCCATAGCGATATGCGCGATTGCTCCCCATCGAAATGTCCATATGGCGCCCTGAATGAGGCACATATATTTCGCATCATCCAGTAAACCAGGCAGGCGAGCACCCGGATCGATACATAAGACGGTCAGGAAAAAATACTTAGATAGCTTGACAACTTCCTGCGCGAGCGTCGCGTCGGTCTTGCAAAAAATGGGGTAAATCACTGTGATCGCTGCGAGTGTGTAAGCAATCAAGAGCGGACCGTTGCGGAGGGCTCTTGATGTTAAGTATCGCAGGGATGAGCCGTGGCGTGTCAAACTTCGGACGGCTAAATAACCAGAAAGGCAGAACAGTATTTGAAGGCTGAACCAACTTGGGTCGTAACCCAAGTGACGCAAAACTTCATGTGTTCCGCTATGTGGAGACATGGTGGAAGCGTAGCCAATGGCCATCAAAAGCACGACGATTGTCCGAACGGCATTCAGGCGCGTCAGGGGTATTTGAGCCCATTTTTCGGTGTCTGCGTGTTTCATCTTCATTTTGCCACTGCCAATTGGGAGAAATATTTAGAACAAAATCCTTAAAAATTTGCTTGAATTTGAGTCACTTAGCGCGTTGCAAAAGTTATGCCTGGATTTGTTCCTTGACCAAAGAATCACAGCTATGCGAATCAAGCTGTGTAAGTGATTTGTTTTTAAGGGGAGGTCGCCAACAGAATGTCAGTTTCAACTGCGATATCCCTCACGAAGAGAAGTGACGCCCTAGCCCTTTGGCACCGCGTCACCCTCGAAACAGTTATATCAAACGGTCCTGATCTTTCTGCGCGTCAGCTTGCTATTTTGATGTCTGTATATTTAGAAAATACAAGCCATACCGTTAAGTCACTCTCGGAAAAGTTAAACGTTACCAAAGCCGTTATTTCTCGCGGTCTTGATACATTGACAAAGTACGGTTTTGTTAGGCGAGCACCGGATCCTTCTGACCGTCGATCTGTTATTGTTACGCGGACATCGGGTGGAATTTTATACCTTCAGCGTTTTGCTGATATTATTCAGTCTGAAGTAAGGCTAGACGATAGCGCGCGCGCAGCGGCCTAGTGCCCGCCTCACCATATAAGTTTGATCCACGTATTAGCCTCCCTGAGAATGTGGGAGAGCGGCTCTCAGTATTAACGGTGAAAACGCCTATTGCCCCTTTGCATCGCAAGCCAAGTCATCGTTCAGGGCAAGACACGCAGCTAATTTTTGGTCACCAATTTGACGTTTACAAAATATCAAAAGGTTGGGCATGGGGGCAGGCACGCTCACCTGTTACCGGAGCGAGGCAAAAGGGCTATGTGGGGTATATCCCTTCTAAGTGCTTGGAGGATAATCCCGGCCAACCAACCCATTTGATTACAGCTTTAAAGGCGCCAGTTTTTATCGCCTCTGATATAAAGAGCCAGATAGTCCAGTTATTGCCGTTGGGGGCACTGGTTAAAGTTCAGGGGGAGGATTCAATTTTTTTGCAGATGAGGGGAGGGGGCTATTTGCACCGAAATCATCTGCTTAAGATGAGTGAGGCGCCAGAAAGGGCTGATTATGTTAGCGTAGCTGAGGCCCATATTGGGTTACCCTATGTTTGGGGCGGTATAAGTTCAGACGGGCTTGATTGTTCGGGGCTTGTGCTCTCGTCCTTGCGGGCTGTTGGTCAGGACGCGCCGCGTGATGCGGATATGATGCAGGCGGGTTTGGGACGCAATCTACCTGTCAGTCAGCGAGGTTTGAAACGAGGCGATTTAGTTTTCTGGAAAGGTCATGTGGGAATCATGCAATCCGCAAAACAAATAATCCACGCAAACGCGTTTCATATGAAAGTCGAGAGCGAGCCTCTGCGTGAAGCCGTGAGTCGGATTAAGAATTCGGGCGGTGGCCCAATGATTGCTATAAAGCGTCTTTAAGCCTACTGCTCTGTTACCGGAGCCTCAGCCGCTTGTGCCGCCGCTGCTATCGCAGGTTTTGCCTTCGGCGCAGAAGAGGCTTGACGTAGCAACTCTATCACCGCCGCGCGGTCTGACTCTTTTTTCAAGCCAACAAAATTCATATTTGTTCCGGAGAGATACTTCGTCGGTTTCTTGAGGAAGCCATCAAGTTCTTCATATGTCCAAGTGATGCCGGAGCTAGCCATCGCACCTGAGTATTTAAATCCGGCTTTAGCGCCAGCAGGTTCACCGACGATATTCCATAGGTTCGGGCCTGTACCATTTGCGCCGCCATTATCGGCATTATGACAAGATGTGCACTTTTTGAAGACTTTGGCGCCGCGTGTGGCATCCATGGCGGTTACCCATTCAGCCTGAGGAAAGGGAAGCGGTTCTGCTTCGCCAGTGGTTTCTACCTCAGTTGGCCCGACGCTATAGGCCGGTGTTTCGGGCATCTCAGAGTGCATGAAGAAATGCGGCGCTTCGCGAAGGACCATAACGCCCAAAGCTGTCGCCAATATGGCGCCGAAAATTTTATTCAAACCAAGCTCGTCCATGACGTTGTCCTTAAATGGTTTAGCCCGACTCTATCACCGGGCAATATTTCCCCGCCTTTTATAAACATATCGCGTAAAAGCAAACTGAAAACAACTTGCGGCGAACCGTCGCAAAGGCTTTAAGCGGTGGCGGTAAATAAGAGGATATATTGCAACCATGACCGACATTATTGTCTACCAGGGGGAACCCGGCGCTTATTCGCATTTGGCTTGTCAGGACGGATTCCCAAAGATGACGCCTCAACCCTGTGCTAGCTTTGCCGCGGCTTTTGCAAAGGTCAGCTCCGGCGAGGCGAAACTCGCCATGATTCCAGTGGAGAATACGGTCGCAGGACGGGTGTCCGACATTTATCACCTATTACCTGAGGGAGGGCTGCATATCATCGGAGAGCAATATCTAGCTGTGCATCATCAATTGCTGGCCATTCCGGGGGCTGAGCTGAGCGAGCTAAAAACAGCGCGCTCCCATCCTATGGCGTTGGGGCAAGTGCGTAAGCGTCTGGCCTCCATGGGGATCCGGCCGGTTACAGATATAGATACGGCCGGCGCCGCGCGGGCGGTGTCGCAGCTTGGCGATAAGTCTGTTGCGGCTATTGCTTCTAGCCTTGCGGCCAAAACTTACGGGCTTGAGGTATTGGCGGCGGATATTGAGGATGCGTCACACAATACAACGCGGTTTCTGATTTTGGCAGATACTCCCTTAGATATGCCCAGTATCGAAACGCCCGTTGTGACAAGTTTCGTATTCAAAGTGCGTTCTGTCCCCTCAGCGCTTTACAAAGCATTGGGCGGGTTTGCGACGAACGGCATAAATATGACGAAGCTGGAAAGCTATATGGTCGGCGGTTCTTTCCAAGCGGCGCAGTTTTACGCCGATGTTGAAGGGCATCCAGAGGATACCGGTATGAAGCATGCTTTGGAGGAGTTGGCCTTTTTCAGCGAGTCAGTCTCGATGCTTGGTACCTATCCTGCTCATCCGTCTCGATCACAAAGGGGTTAATCTCTCTTGATTTGGATTTTTAGGCCGCAGGGCCTATATATAGAGGTATGAAAGCCCTTATCATATCCCTTGCTTTGGTCATGACTTCCGTATCCGCCGTGCCGACGATGGCCGCTGACGCTGTCTATACGTCCTGGAAAAACAATCTTGCGGTGGGCGGCTATGATACGGTGAGTTTCTTCTCTGGCAAACCTCAGGAAGGAAAAAAAGAGCATAGTCTAGGGTATGCGGGCGCTGAGTGGCGCTTTTCCACGCGGGGAAATTTGGATTTGTTCAAAACCAACCCCGAGGCTTTTATGCCCCAATATGGCGGTTATTGTGCCTGGGCAATTGCAAGTAATAAATTAGCAAAAGGAAGCCCCAAACATTGGCATGTGGAAGATGGGAAGCTTTACCTGAACTTTAATGCGCGCATTCAGCGCCGCTGGGAGAAGGACATCGCAGGCTTTGTTGCCCAGGCTGAAAGCTATTGGCCTGCTATATTGAAAGATTAAGTTTCAAGCCAGTGCCTTAATAGATGGTGGGCGATTGTGAAACGTGGAAGCCGTGCAAAGGCTTCTCCGGATTTGTCATAGACGGCTTGAACTTCTTCACGAGTGAACCATCGTGCATCTTCTAGCTCGTTCTTATTGATTGTTACATCTTCACTTTCTGCATCACATATTACGCCCATCATAAGTTGGCTTGGCCAAGGCCAAGGTTGGCTAAAAATATAGCGCGGATTCTTAACTCTAATGCCAACTTCTTCGAAAGTTTCCCGCGCGACAGCCTCTTCCATTGATTCTCCCGGCGAGATAAATCCAGCTAATGCTGACATCGCCCCCTCGGGCCACCCAGCGCCGCGCCCCAACAGCACTTTATCTCCTGACAGGATAAGCATTATCACAACAGGATTGACGCGCGGAAAATGCTCTGTTTCGCAAGATGGGCATTGACGCTTTAGGCCGCCTTCTTTCGGTTGGCTGACCTGGCCGCATTTGGAGCAGAAACGATGATTAAAGTGCCAGTCTAGTAAGGACTTTGCGCGCCCAGCTAACGCCATGTCTTGTGGGCTGAGCATACGGGCCGCGGAGCGCAAATTTTGAAATAACTCTTCAATGGTTACGTCGGTTGGGTTTTGAATGGAGGCCGCGAAAATCGGTGCGTCTCCTTCGAGTCCAAGAAAAATGGGTCCTGGATCAATGAGGTTTCGACCGATGAGTTCAGAAGGGTGGATGCGTTTTAAACCGCCCTCGCGGCGAAGCGCAGGAGAACCCTTGTGAAAGCAAATGCAGCGGGCTTGTGGCTTTGCGACAAAGGCTTGGAGTTCTTCAGCTGAACGCTGAGTCTCCACATGATCTAAAATACCGCCCGCAAAGGGCATAGTGAAATTATCTGTCATGTGGGGTGCTTAACGGGTTCAGGCGGCTTTGCCTAGCGCGGTTTTTACGCGCGGCGTAATTCGCATGGGCATTCCATTTTCAGGTTGTATTGTAATGCGGAGTTTGGGCCATGGCACCTCTTTCCCCGCATAATCAAATCGGTAATTGCGTGCGAGCAAGGCGATAAGAATAGCAGCTTCCTGCATCGCGAAGCGTTGCCCAATACAGACGCGTTCGCCGACGCCGAAAGGAAGATATTGGAACCGTCCGATTCTATCTCTTGCTTTGCCCATGAAGCGTTCGGGTATGAAAGCGTCGGGATTTTCCCAGAGCAGCTTGTGACGGTGCAGTTGCCAGCTATTTAAAAACAACACACTCTTGGCGGGGATAGTGATACCTGCGTAAGCGTCCTCCTGAATAGACTCCCGTACAATGAAGGGCGCGGGTGGGAAGAGGCGCATAGTTTCTTCAAAGCAAGCAAGTGTGAAGGGTAGGTGCTCGCCCCATTTTTCAGCTGGGATATTGGTTATATCGAGTTCATCAACTTCAGCTTCGAGGCGGTCTCTGGATTTGGTATCGTTAGAGAGAAGATAAAATAGCCAAGAAAGTGCCCGTGCAGTTGTTTCATGACCCGCGCCTATGAAGGCCAAAACATGGTCTTCGATGTCTTGGTCACTAAAGGGCTTTGTCTCCGCGTCCCCAACGAGAAGAAGCCGGGAGAGAAAGTCGTCTGGTAATGTATGACCCGCGTCACGGCGCTCTTTCCGGTCTTGCGTCAGCTCTCTTATCATTTCACGCAAATGCTTTACAGCTTTCAAGCCCTTAAGCCGTGAAAGGCGCGGCATCCAGTTTGGCGCATTTATAAGATCAAGAGGGTCCGGGCGACCAACATAAGTAAGCGCAGTCGATACTTCTTTCAGGACGGTTTGTTGCTCGCGCTGAATCTCTCCAGAGAAAAGCGTATCAGACAAGACTAAATATGTGAGAGCTGCCATGGGATCCGCAATTTTCACAACACCATCAATTTCAAGAAAATTTGGCATTTCTCGTTCTGTTGTTGCTTTCATGACCTGCGCGAAAGTTTTAACGTTCCGCGGCGTAAACATGGGAGCCATGGCGCGCCGCGCGTGATTCCATTTGTCGCCTTCCGCCGTTATTAGGCCATCCCCGATAATGGCGCGCAATACGCGCTGACGTACGGCGCTAAACTCGTAGTTTTTCCTATTGTCGACAAAGCAATGCTTTATCATGTCGGGATCATTGATAACTGAAAAGGCTTGAACGATTAGCTTATATTGCGTGATTGGAGTCTCGAATTGCTCTGCGTTAAAGCTTTCTAGCGGATTATTCGCAATTGTCCTGATTGCGGAAAAACTATGATACCAGCGATAATCTTTCGTCTTTCGGGTGTCAGGTATTGGGACTGAAGGGATAAAATTTCCGTGCTCATCACAGTGCGGAGCTGGGCGGTTTTTAGCAGTCTGACGGGGCATGAGTCCCTCCAATCACCCTACCCTAACCTCCGGGTGCTGCGCGTCAATTTGATATATTGGAAACATAGAAGTGCAAATATGTTACACAAAATTTCCAATGATTACAGTAATATAATAAACTGTGGCATTTATGCACCATGTCAGGTGTAACTTTCCTCATTACAGCTATTTGTTATTGTTTACTTCACTTTTTTACACGAAAGACCTCGCCGTCTTTTAAAACAAAAAGGATTAGACAATGAAATTTTTGAAATTCGCTTTAGCGACAGCTGCAATTGCAGGTTTTGCTTCTACGGCTTCAGCTCAGGACAGCGGCGCATATGTGAACATCGGTGTAGACGCTGTTGAATTTGATGCGTTCAATATTGGTGGTAAAGTAGGCTACAATGTAAACGAATACTTTGCTGTTGAAGGCCAAGCTGCGTTTGGCGTGGTTGACTATGATGAAACATTTGACGGCGAAGAGCTAAGCACAGGTATAGACTCTACCTTTGGTGCCTTTGGTGTTGTGCGTTTACCTGTTGCTGACAATTTTGATGTTTTCGCACGTGCTGGTTACGCGTTCACTCAGGTCGGTATATCATCTGGCCCAGCAAGCATCGGTCTAGACTTTGATGGCTTTGCATTCGGCGCTGGTGGTCAATACATGTGGGACGGATTGAACGGCGTTCGTCTTGAGTATACTAGATATGACAACAATTTCGATGCTGATGGTATTGATGGTCTGGATGCCGAAGATGTTGCTGAGCTAGATGATCTAGGGTTTGGCGCGGATGTCTTCTCTGTATCATATGTTCGCAAGTTCTAAGGTTATCTACCTTTAATTTATTAGCCTCGGTCTTTGGCCGGGGCTTTTTTAATGGCAACAAGGCTTGCACTGAAGGCTGTCTTTCCCTATCTACCCGCTCGGAAGGCTGGCTTGGACGGCACTCTTGTTAACCCGGTCAGGTCGGGAACGAAGCAGCCGCATGCGAGTCCTTGTCGGGTCAGGTTCAGTCTTCCACTTCTTTCTTATTTGCAGGTGACGAGTTTGCGTTCTATCACGCGCAATATGTCAACCTCACATCCATCGCCGACCATTGTGGTTATTCTCGCCGGGGGGCAAGCCGAACGTTTTGGAGGTGTGGATAAGGGCGGGCTTATGGTCGAGGGGGAGCGCCTCATTGACCGCATCGTCGCCAGAATTAACGACCAAGCAGATTCTATCGTTTTATCTGCAGGTCATAATTATGGACTAAATGTAGAATTTGTTACCGATTTAATGAGCGCGCCGGCTGGCCCTGTTGGCGGGATTTACTCAGTTTATATGCATTTGAAAAATAGCGCCGTGGAGGGCTTTTATACGGTGCCGGTCGATGGTCCAAACGTTCCCACTAACCTGATCGCGAAATTACACTCCCCAAATTATTCGAGTATTGCGTCAGATGGAAGGCGGCACCCCACATTTGCTTGGTGGCGGATGCAAGATTTAGAGAAAGTTTGGAAGAGCTGGGATGGCCTTTCCTCTATCTCACTGAATAATCTTGCTGTGCGCGCCATGGCGCAATTGGTCGAGTGGAAAGGCGGAGGGTATTTTGTAAATATCAATTATCCACGTGACCTTGAGAAGTTTGTCAAGGGTGCTTGACATGTAAAGTTTCCTTGTCTATGTAAAGTTAGCTTTACTATTTATAGGAGACGATAATGAAGCCTAAAGATGCCAATAAGCGATATTTTTCGAGAATGCTGGGAGCTTCCCTTGGCTATATCGGGAGTGTATTTGGGGCTACCTTCCTTCATAATAAACTTATAGACGGTTCCGTTCTTGGAATTTTTCTATCCTTAGTGCCGGGGATATTCATATGCCTTATGTTACTTGCCGTATGGAGATACTTGAACGAAGCAGATGAGGTTGTCAGGTATGACCTAACTCAAGCGATGATGATGGGGTTGTTTGCTCTGTTAGCTTTAAGTGGTGGCTGGGGACTCGTTGAACTATACAATGATAGCTTGCCGCGCGTGCCCATATTCTTTGCGTTCCCCGTGTTCTTTCTGACCTTTGGGGCGGTTAGTGCGTTAAAATATAGACGGTGCGTATAAGATGGAAAATAACCTTCGCGCCCTTAGGGCTGAAAAGGGTTGGTCCCAAGCTAAGCTTGGAGATCAGCTGGACATTTCTAGGCAGTCTGTAAACGCGATAGAGACTGGACGATATGACCCTTCTCTGCCATTGGCCTTTAAGATCGCGCGCTTATTTGGTCTTCGCATAGAAGACATATTCACCGACGACGTGCATTAAGCGAAGGCTGCCTAGAGGCGAGGAACTGCGTTGCTGATGAGATTTAAGGGAATGGAATAGCTTTCCTTGGTTTGACGCAGAACGATACGAGATTGAACATCAGAGATTAAGTCAATCGACAGCAGAACTTCGCGCAAAAAGTCCTCGTAAGAGTGCATATCTTTTGTGACTACACGGAGCATGAAGTCGACAGCGCCGGTAACTGAGGCGCATTGAACGACCTCAGGCATACGCGAGACGGCTTTTTCAAATTTTTCCATGTTGGCGCGGTTAGGGAGCGCGAGCTTAACAGCGACGAAAACCTCAAAATCCAGCCCAAGCTTAGTCCGGTCAAGGATGGTCACGCGTTGCTTGATGATGCCAAGTTCTTCCATCCGTTTTATCCGCCGCCAGCACGGAGATGAGGAGAGGCCGACTTTGTCGGCGATATCAGCAACCGATAACGCTGCATTACTTTGTATTAGGTGCAGTATTTTTGCATCTATGCCGTCTATTTGCTCAGGCATAAATAGCCTCCCTTAATATTAATGTCGGTAAAATATTGTGCATTTAGGCAAATTTCAACACATAATATTATAAATATGGACGTATACACGAAAAAGAACATCAGATTTTGTAAAAATGGACGCTTATATGACGAAAAAGTCGAATCAATCGCGCCTTTACGTGCCTGAACCGCCGTTCAGGCCAGGGGATACTCCTGACTATTCGCATATTGCTGTTCCTGTTGATCACACCCCGCCGCGCCCAGACCCGATGTGTGAAGATCATGAAACGGCTGAGCATGCCTTGAAGCTTATTCGCGTATTACGCTTTAATGGAGAGGCCGCGGGCGACTGGGTTCCTAAATTAACCCCGGATCAAATGCGTAAGGGGCTACGGGATATGATGATGACGCGGGCGATGGATGACCGCATGTTCAATATGCAACGCCAGGGTAAAATGAGTTTTTACATGAAGTCTCGCGGCGAGGAGGCGGTCTCCGTTGCGCACGCAATGGCCCTTCGCATTGATGATATGACTTTCCCTACCTATCGGCAGCAGGGTATTCTTATTCATCGGGGCGCCTCGATTAAAGAGATGATGTGCCAGTGCTTATCTAACGCTGGAGATCGCCTGCAAGGTAAATCAATTCCAGTTTTATATTCATTCCGTGATTTTGGCTTTTTCTCGGTGTCAGGCAATCTTGGAACGCAAATGATTCAAGCCGTTGGTTGGGGAATGGCTGAGGCTTATAAAAACAGCGACGGCATTGCGAGTGCTTTTACTGGCGAAGGCGCCACCGCGGAGGGAGATTTTCACTATGCCCTGAATTTTGCTTCGACTTACCGGGCCCCCGTTATTTTAAATGTGGTAAATAACCAGTGGGCGATTTCTAGCTTTCAAGGCATAGCAGCCGGCGAAGGCGAGACCTTTGCGGCTCGAGGGACCGGGTTTGGCCTGGCGACATTGCGCGTTGATGGCAATGATTTTCTCGCGGTTTACGCGGCGACAGAATGGGCCGCTGAACGCGCACGTCGGGGCGGCGGCGCAACTCTGATTGAGCATTTCACTTACCGTAAAGAGGGCCATTCAACCTCCGATGATCCTAGTAAATACCGCCCAGAGAACGAGCCAGAAGTATGGCCGTTTGGAGACCCGATTGATCGATTGAAGCTACACTTAATTCACATTGGTGAGTGGGATGAGGACCGGCACGCCGCGCAAGAAGAGGCATGCAAAGTAGAAATTCGCAATATTTACAAAGAGGCGGAAAAAATGGGGACGCTCTCCAGTGATACCCAAGTCAATGATTTTACTATGTTTGAACAGGTCTATGAAGAGTTGCCAGGACATTTAAAGGCGCAGGTCGAAGTCTTTAAGGAAGAATTGTAATGGCGCGTATGAATATGATCGAAGCCATCCGCGATGCATTGGATGTCAAGATGACTGAGGATTCCAATGTTCTCGTCTTCGGCGAGGATGTTGGGTATTTTGGGGGTGTGTTCCGCGCAACGGCTGGCCTCCAGGAGAAGCATGGACTGCATCGCTGCTTTGACACGCCCATTTCCGAAGGTGGAATTGTGGGCATTGCAATTGGTATGGCAGCAAATGGATTGCGTCCTGTCGCTGAAATTCAGTTCGCGGATTATATTTATCCAGGTTACGATCAAATTGCGTCTGAGGCCGCGCGTCTACGCTACCGCTCAAATGGTGAGTTTTCAGCGCCGCTCACCATACGCACGCCAGTCGGCGGCGGAATTTATGGCGGAACAACTCATAGCCAAAGCCCAGAAGCTCTTTTCACGCACATTGCGGGCCTCAAAACTGTGATTCCGTCAAACCCTTATGATGCCAAAGGCATGCTTATCACCGCTATTGAAGATAATGATCCGGTTTTATTTCTAGAGCCCAAACGACTTTATAACGGCCCTTTTTACGGCGATCCACACACCCCGTCCGTCAGCTGGGCTAAGCATGAACTTGGCGAAGTTCCCGAGGGGCATTACACGGTGCCTTTTGAATCTGTGCGCAAGCTAAAAGAGGGTGAAGACCTCACAATCCTGGCTTATGGCACTATGGTTTGGGTGGCAGAAGCCGCGGCGAAAGAGGCGGGGGTGAATGCCGACATTCTTGATTTGCGCTCACTTTTGCCTTTGGACATTAAGGCAATTTCAGAGTCGGTGAAAAAGACGGGGCGTTGCCTGATTTTGCATGAAGCTACTCGCACATCGGGTTTTGGCGCGGAGCTATCTGCGCAAGTTGCGGAAGCTTGCTTCTTCTCGCTAGAAGCCCCGATCGTCCGTGTTACCGGATGGGATACACCATATCCTCACGCCCAGGAATGGGCCTATTTTCCTGGGCCGAAGCGGGTGATAAATGGAATCCGCAAAGTCATGGGCCAAGCGTAATGGGTGAATATAAGTATAAACTCCCGGATATCGGCGAAGGCGTTGTCGAGGCTGAAATTACGGCTTGGCACGTCGCAGTGGGTGATGTCGTAGAAGAAGATGCGCCGATTGCTGATGCGATGACAGATAAGGCAACGATTGAGCTGACGGCCCCGGTGTCTGGCGTCATCAAAATGGTTGCTTGCGAAGAGGGCGATATGCTTGCGGTGGGCGCCGACCTCGTCATATTCGAAACAGAGGGTGAGGAAGACGACACAGGCGCGGCCGAGAACGCTAAGCCTGAGGTGGCGGAGGCTCAAATGGGGCAGTCGACTTACGCCTTCAAGCTTCCCGATATAGGGGAAGGCGTGGTTGAGGCTGAAATTACGGCTTGGCACGTCGCAGTGGGTGATGTCGTAGAAGAAGATGCGCCGATTGCTGATGCGATGACGGATAAAGCAACTATCGAGCTCACGTCGCCTGTGTCCGGAACTGTGCAAACCGTTGCCTGCGATGAAGGCGAAATTTTGGCGGTCGGCGCGGATTTGGTTGTCTTCCAGGTGGAGGGCAAAGATTATGATGTTCCAGCAGAGAGGACCCCGCTCTCAACTGCGATTGCGCCGTCTAAGCCAAAGTCAAATTCTACTCCGCCGCCCAGTATGACACAGTCAAAGGTGTCTAATGTGACGTCCCAAAAAGTGTTAGCGGCGCCTGCTGTCCGAAAAGCAGCGATAGATAAGGGGCTCGACTTAGCCCGCGCGAAAGCAACAGGAAAAGATGGCGAAGTCACCCATGCAGATCTTGCGCTGCTGGAAAAGAGTTTTGCGCAAGAAGACGGGGAAACACGCATCAAGGTTATTGGCCTGCGCCGCGTCATTGCCCAGCGTATGCAGGAGGCAAAACGCCATATCCCTCATTTTACCTATGTAGAGGAAATAGACGTCACTGAGCTTGAGGCGTTACGCAAGCGTGCCAATGTAAAAAAAGGGGACGATAAGCCTAAGCTAACCGTATTGCCCTTTATCATTCGCGCCTTAGCAAATACGCTCGCAGACTGGCCGCAATTTAATGCGCGCTACATGGATGAGGCTGGTTACGTTTCTCAATTTTCTGATCTTAACCTCGGTATTGCAGCCCAGACTGATGCGGGGTTGATTGTTCCTGTTCTTAAGAAAGCTCAAACACTGTCCATCTGGCAGATGGCGGAAGAGATAGCTAGGTTAGCGGAAGGAGCGCGGACAAATAAATTGGGTAAGGAGGAGCTTTCGGGCGCCACCACGACCTTGACCTCTTTGGGTCCCCTAGGCGGACTTGTAACAACTCCCGTTATTAACCGGCCTGAAGTTGCGATATTTGGACCCAATAAAATCCGAAAGAAGCTATTCTTAGAGGAGGGCGAGATTGCCGAGCGCTTGGTTATGAATTTCTCAGTTTCCTGTGATCACCGTGTAATCGATGGATATGATGCAGCGAAAATGATGCAAGACATGAAAGCTGCGCTTGAAGACCCGCTGTTCATGTTTTTAAGCTAATAAAGAGGCTTGTCAGCGGCGCTGATATCCCTTAAACGGCGCACCTTCTAAGGACGTGGTGAGGTAGCTCAGCTGGTTAGAGCGCAGGACTCATAATCCTGAGGTCGTG
>JAHDCL010000062.1 GCA_020629875.1 Hellea sp. | reverse complement strand
AGATATTCGCACATATGGATTTTGACGCGTTTGCCGTCGATCTCGCACCAGGCACCGGGGAAGGGGGCAAGGCCTCTGATATGACAATCTAGTTTCTCGGCCGATTGGTTCCAGTTGATACGTGCTTCGGCTTTGTCAATTTTATGGGCGTAGCTCGGCTCGCCGGTTTGCGGGGTTGGACGCAAGGCCTCACGTTCTAGTCCGCCGAGAACACGTGGCCACATACCGGCGCCGATGCGAGAGAGGCGGTCAAAGAGGCTGGCGGCTGTATCTTTTTTGCTGATCTCCACAGTTTCGGAGAGCAAAATATCACCCGTATCAAGGCCCGTATCCATTTGCTGAATTTGAACTCCCGTTTGGTTATCGCCCGCCATTATGGCGCGCTGTACGGGCGCTGCGCCGCGCCAGCGCGGCAGGAGGGAGGCGTGTAAGTTGAGACATCCATTTCGCGGGGCCTCAAGGGCGCGCTTAGGCAAAATTTGACCATAGGCCACAACACAGGCGACATCGGCGTCCAAGGCTTCGAGTTCATCAATGACTTTGGGCTTTCGAAAACTCTGGGGCGTTTCCACGGGGATACCCATGACCTCAGCAAATTGATGAACAGGTGATTTCGTTAGCTTTTTGCCTCGGCCTGATGGGCGAGGGGGCTGTGTATAAACCCGCACAACGTTATATCCATTTGAGAGGAGTTCGGCGAGAGATGGCACGGCAAAGTCTGGCGTGCCCATAAAGACCACACGCAAAGACATTAGCTTGCGGCTTTCAGCTTCTCGGACTTTTGAACTTTCTTTACGGCGCGGTCGCGTTTCAGGCGCGAGAGATAGTCAATAAAGACGATGCCTTTTAGGTGGTCCATTTCATGCTGGATGCAAGTGGCGTATAGGCCTTCGCACCATTCGGTGACGCGCTCACCATTATAATCTAAGTAAGTGAGCTTTACGCGTTCAGGGCGTTCCACCGTATCAAAGACATCCGGAACCGATAGGCAGCCTTCTTCATAAGGATGAAGCTCTTCCACATCTTCAAGAATTTCAGGGTTCACGAAATATTTGACCTGCGGTTTTTCGCCGTCGCGGGCAAGGTCCATAACAATGACATTTAGCGGCACGCCGATTTGTATCGCTGCTAGGCCAATGCCAGGCGCGTCATACATGGTCTCGAGCATATCATCCATGAGTTTGCGTGTTTCATCCGTCACCTTCTCAACAGGCTTGGAAACCTGTTTTAAGATGGGGTTTGGAACTGTGAGTATGGGCCGTATCGTCATGAGCGCTAAGTAAGGGCGAGGGCATCAAAGGTCAAGCTTTAGGCATCAGGCGAGCGTGGCATTCTGCCCTAAATATAGCGTTGACTCACGCGGCGGGGAAGCTAGTTTGCGCGCTCATTACAAGGACTTCATAATGGCTTCCCAGTGGAACGATAAGCGCCCTATGGCGCCCCACCTTCAAATCTGGCGCTGGCATCCCGCAATGCTAAGCTCCATCCTTCACCGCGCAAGCGCGATTATCTGTTATATTGGGTTAATTAAGGTTGCGCTCGGACTGTTAGCATTGGCCTTGACCGGAAAACTTCCGATGGAGGGGCTTATCTTTAGCCCGCTTGGCGCGTTTGGTCTTTTCGTCTTTCTCTTTGCCTTTATCTTTATGGCGCTTGCTCAGCTTCGTCACGCGATTTGGGATAAGGGCGCTATGATGGACCCTGATAAGAATAATGCCATGTCCTATGTGATGATTGCTGCTTCTGTGATTTTGGCCGCTGTTATCACCTTTATCGCGGCGGGAGTTGTCTAATGTCCAAAGCATCCTCTCACCATAAATTACATGGCTATACGGGTTGGGGCCTCATAATTGGTTTGCCATTCGCCATAGGATGCGCAGTCAAAGCCATTTCAGGCGGTCCAGACGGTATCACCGCTTGGTTGTCCAATCCTGTCGGAGGCCTCGGCTTTCTCGCATTCTTCACGGCAGCTATATGGTACTGCAAACTCGAATTTGACGAAGTGATTATGGATTACTTTGATGGTGGAGTCCGTTCTTCTGGTCTTTTTGCCAACCGTGCTATTGCTTTCATCGTATGGTTAGTTACGGCCTATGCCGTACTTAAACTCGCTTTTTTAGGATAGAACCGACCCATGACAGATAAAAAGACTGAATGGATTGACCATACATATGATGTTGTAGTTGTCGGTGCCGGCGGTTCCGGGTTGCGCGCAACTCTGGGCGCGGCCCAAGCAGGGCTGAAAACCGCTTGTGTGACTAAAGTTTTCCCAACCCGTTCACATACGGTTGCGGCTCAGGGCGGTATTGCAGCCTCTCTTGGTAATATGGGCCCAGATGATTGGCGTTGGCACATGTATGATACTGTGAAAGGCTCTGATTGGCTCGGTGACCAGGACTCGATTGAATATCTTTGCCGCGAAGCGCCAAAGGCTGTTTATGAATTAGAGCATTGGGGCATGCCGTTTTCGCGGAATGAAGATGGTAAGATTTATCAGCGCCCATTTGGTGGACACACGACGGAATTTGGCGAAGGTCCTCCTGTTCAGCGAACTTGTGCAGCGGCTGACCGTACGGGTCATGCGATGCTTCACACGCTTTATGGGCAATCACTGCGTAATGATGCGGAATTTTTTATCGAATATTTCGCGCTTGATCTAATTATGGAAGACGGCGTTTGCCGCGGTATCACGGCTTGGAAGCTGGATGATGGCACGCTTCATCGTTTCCGCGCGCAAAAAGTTATTCTCGCGACGGGCGGTTATGGCCGCGTCTTCTTTAGCGCAACCTCTGCCCATACCTGTACGGGCGATGGTAATGCAATGGTTCTGCGCGCTGGCTTGCCGCTCCAAGATATGGAGTTCATTCAATTCCACCCAACCGGAATTTACGGCGCGGGTTGTCTCATAACTGAGGGTGCGCGGGGTGAAGGCGGATATCTAACCAACTCCGAAGGTGAGCGCTTCATGGAACGTTATGCACCTAGCGTGAAAGACCTCGCTCCGCGAGATATGGTGTCTCGTGCCATGGTTATGGAAATTCGCGAAGGCCGTGGTGTCGGTAAAGATAAAGACCATATATTCCTGCACCTGGATCATCTGGATCCCAAAGTTCTGGCAGCTCGCCTGCCAGGCATTTCCGAAACCGCTAAGATTTTTTCAGGCGTGGATGTTACCAAAGAACCCATTCCAGTACTGCCGACATGCCATTACAATATGGGCGGTATTCAAACGAACTATCACGGTGAAGTACTCACGAAAAAGGGCAAAGACCCAGATGCGGTTGTTCCTGGCCTAATGGCTGTTGGCGAAGCGGCATGTGTCTCTGTTCATGGCGCAAACCGTTTGGGTTCAAACAGCCTGATTGACCTTGTCGTCTTTGGCCGCGCAGCAGGTTTGCGCTGCGGCGAGACCATGACGCCTAACCTTGAACAAAAGCCTTTGGCTGCGGATGCAGGCGAAGCATCTATTGCGCGTCTTGAAAAATTCAAAGCCGCTAATGGGTCCAAGAAAGTCGCCGAAGTGCGCCTTAGCTTGCAAAAAGCGATGCAAGATCACTGCGCCGTTTTCCGCACAGAAGAGAGCATGGCCGAAGGCGTTGAAAAAGTTACGGCAATCGCCGAGTCTATCAAAGACGTTGCTGTTTATGATAAGACGATGGTTTGGAATACAGATCTTATGGAAGCGCTTGAGCTCGATAACCTCGCGGCACAAGCCATGGTGACAATGGCATCTGCCGATAACCGCAAAGAATCGCGCGGCGCGCACGCCCATGAAGATTATCAGGAACGTGATGATAAAAAATGGATGAAGCATACACTGGCCTGGTATGACGGCGATAAAAACAAAGTCAAAATCGACTACCGCCCGGTTCACGACTTCACTATGACCGACGGCATTGAGTACATTAAGCCCAAGAAGCGGGTTTATTAATTCAAATTAAAATAGATTGCTTAGCCCGTGTCTTGGATGCGGGCTTTTTCTTTGGGGGATAATGTCGCGAGCGCAACGCCGCCTAAGGTCACGCACATGGCGATGAAAAATCTACTTGTAAAAGGTTCTGTGATAAAGAGCATGCCGCCAATGGCCGCGAGAATGGGAACAGATAATTGCGCGATGCCTGCACTTGTGGCCGTGAGATGTTTCAGCGCCATATACCAAATGACATAGCCTAATCCCGAGGTGAGAATGCCTGAGGCGAGTGCGAGTATAATGCCTTTTGATGCAAGAGAGCTTTCAGGAAATGTCAATAAAAGCGGAAGCGTTAGAACCGCGCATATGATGGCTGCGCGGAAGAAGTTTCCGGCTGTTAAAGCTGTCGGGTTTCCTTTGCCGCGCCCCATTAGCGAATAAACCCCCCAACCCAATCCGGCTATCGTCATCATGGCGGCGCCAATGGGTGAGGGCGGGCCGATATCGGGAAGCATCAAATAGACTAATCCTCCCATGGCGATAACTAAGCCTATCCATTGCAAAATGCGCAGTCGCTCCCCTGCCAATAATCCGCCGCCAATCATGGTAATCTGTACGGCAGCAAAGAGGATAAGTGCGCCGGTTCCTGCGGAAAGAGATATATAAGCATAGGAAAAGAAGATGCCGTAAAGCAGCAAAGCGAAGGCTGCGCCCCAGCTGCCTTGGCGAAGCGTTTTTGTTGGCTTCATAATAAACGCCAAACATACCGCGCCAGAGATAAAACGAATGGCCGTAAAACTCCACGGCCCGATCTCGCCACCCGTTAATGCGAGGCGCGCAAGAATAGAATTCGCTGCAAAGGCAATCATCGCCAAGGCGGTTAATGTAAATATACGCAGTGGCGCGGCGGAGCTCATAGATGCGGCGTAAATCGAATATGGGATAAAGGCCAGTGCCAAAGTCGTGAAGCCTTGCTCCTAATGAGTTCTCTGCCTAAGCTTTCGAAAAATGAGAAAGGCCTAACCATGTCTATTGTCCTATCGACCCGCGATGAAACGACCTCTTCTGTATGTATCATAACGCTTAATCGCCCCGAGGCGATGAATTCCTATAACATGGCCCTTCACAACGAGATGCTCCAGGCTATTCAGGCGGCGGATACAGACCCCTCGGTGCGCGTCATAGTTATGACCGGGGCAGGCCGTGCATTTTGCGCCGGCGCAGATATTAGCGAGGGTTTCGGAAGCGCCGGCGTCGATAACGTCCCTGAAATGCATGATGGCGTTATGCGCGATGCCGGCGGTATTTTAAACTTAGCTATTTTTGAGTGTAATACGCCGATTATTGCGGCTGTGAACGGCGCGGCCGTGGGGATTGGCGCAACCATGCTCTGCCCGATGGATATCCGTATTGGGTCCAATAAAGCGAAATACGCTTTCCCTTTTGCGCGGCGCGGTATTGTCTTTGATGGCGCTGCCAGCTGGTTCTTACCGCGATTGGTTGGGTTCGCGAAGGCCAATGAATGGATATTAAAAGGCGGTTTCATCAGTGCAGATGAATTAGAGCGTACAGGTTTTTTCTCTGAAATATGTGATCCCGAAGAGGTCCTGCCGCGCGCCTTATCTCTTGCGAGGGATATCGCTGTGAATTGCTCTCCAACGAGCACAGCAAATAATAAGCGTCTTTTGCGGGCTTCAATGTTGGGACATGGAGCTTTGGGCGATGCACCTTTCGGATTGCATATGATGGAAAGTGAAATGCTCAACGAAGCCTTTGTCAGCCCTGACTGTGCAGAAGGGGTGCAATCCTTCCTTGAAAAACGTGCGCCGGAGTTCAAAGATAGAAGGGACTAATCTTGGAGGATGGGTGATGGCGACACTAAATAGACGGTTCGTATTGTTTGGAGGCTTAAGCGCTAGCGGGCTGGCGGCGTGTGAAACTCTTGACCCCGCAGTTATTGATGGCATCCTTGGAGGTTACGGGGGGCTATCCCAAGCAGACGCGGCTATGGGTATACGCGCCGCTTTGGATAATGGGGTAGGTAATGCAATTGCCAATGTGGGCGTGTTGGACGGATTTTTAGGAAATTCTCTTGTCCGTATTCCTCTCCCCAAAGTCTTGCAGGATGTTCAGAGCTTTCTTCAGCCCATAGGCGCGGATAGTCTTTTGGTCGAATTGCAACAGCAACTTAACCGAGGGGCAGAGAAGGCGGCGCCCGTGGCCAAAGATATATTTCTTGGCGCTATTCGCGATCTGACAATCACAGACGCAATTAATATTGTGCGCGGGCCAGATAATGCAGCGACGCAATATCTTTCGGATAAGACAAGCCTCAAGCTCGCGTCTTTATTTTCACCCATCATGGAAAATGCATTGAACCAGACGGGGGCGCTACGCCTGGTCGATCAAGTCGCTGGAAATCTGCGCAACATTCCAATCGCGCCGCAATTAAGCGCGGATGCCCGCAATGACCTGATTAAGCATGGCGTTGATTACGGCCTCAAAGGGGTGTTTCATTATATAGGGGAAGAAGAAAAAGCGATCCGAGAAAACCCAGCAAAACGCACAAGCGAAATTTTGCGCCGCGTTTTTGGAACTCAGTATTAGACCACCCTTGTTTAGGAGCGTGGACAAATTTTGACGTACTTTTCTTTAGGTTCGGATGAATATTGCAACTTAAACACATAAAATATTGGAAAATTGAAAATTTCATTTGCTTTTTCTGTAATTTAGAGTCTTTCTAAAGCTGGGCCATGTGGGATTTGGGGCTTTTAACTCGGGGCGCGCGAGAGTTGGATCTAGATTTATGCCATTGCGGCTTGTTATTGAAAACACCCCCGAAAACGAGATCGCGCCTATGCCGTCGCGCCCGTCTACTGATTTTATTGAAGCGGCTATTTTGACAGCCAGAAACTCTAAAAAGGTCCACCGTGATGCCATTATCGCAGACGTCTGTGATATTTTAAGCTGTAGCCCTGAAGATTTAAAATTTCTTTTTTCGCAACATAGCGTCCCTAGCCGTAACCGACAGATAATTGGATTGGAACTTCCAGATTACCGCATGACGCTATCAGACATATATAAAGAGGCGGCTGAATAATCGCCTCTAACGTTTCTCCAGTTCGAAGGGGAGAGCGAAGTGAGAGCAGGACGCAAGAAAAAAAATTAAAATAACTTGCCTCTTGCTCTCACAATTTAACTTTTAAAATTCACAAAAAGACCTTTTTCTTGTCCTCTCTCGGCCTCAGACATGTCTGTTTTGGCCTCTAGTCCCGTGCCTCGTCTATATTAATGGAGGGGGTTATGCCCGAACATCAGAAAAACACCCGTATGTCTCCGCGATTTCGTAGCCCAGCAAACGGGTCTCTGGGCTTGAAACTAATTATCGTCTGCGCATTAGTCATGTTTATGGCCATACCAGCAATGTTCATCTCTTATATTAGCTATGAGCGCAGCAGCCGCGCTAGTGAAGTGGTCAATGAGGTTAGTCAACGTTACGGCGGCGAACAGTATATTAGCGGCCCGATGATGGTGGCACCATATGCGCAAATGAACGGGCTGGGGCATGTTACTGAGAGCGGTAATTACGTCGTTTTTGCCGAAGAAGGTAGCGCCGAATTTTTCGGGATAGAAACAGCTATTCGGCGTCGTTCATTATTCAAAGTGCCCACTTATCAAGGTAAAGGGCTTCTCCAGGGGCTCTTCAAAATACCCGATGCGTCTGATTTACCGGAAGGACTTACCATCGATTGGGGGCGGGCTAAGATAATCGTCGCTCTCTCGGATGTTCGTGGCCTTAAGAAAGATGTGGGGCTCTTACTGCCGGCCGGGGAAGTTCGAAAATTTGAACCTGCGGATTTTGAGAACGGCTATCGAGGTGCAATCGCCTCTGCCGCGGAGATTGTCGAAACTCCCCACGAGACTATTTCAAAAAATTATCACCGCTATGGTTGGATGCCCGAAACCCGGCCACAGACACATTTGTCGGTGTCTGCCGAAGATCTAATTAAGCCTGACGGCACATTCCAAGCGAAAGTTACCCTCGAAATTGGCGGCGCAAAACGTCTAGGTGTCACGCCTTTTGCGCAGTCTACTTCCGTGACAATGAACTCTGATTGGGGGCATCCGGGTTTTGAAGGCGGCTTTCCTCCCGATAATCGCGATATATCCGCAAGTGGATTTTCGGCGGAGTGGAGTGTTCCTTATTTGCGCCGCGGTATTCGTGCCCATGGAAAGGCACATCGTTTAGCGTCTTTATCGGGGGCTGATAAAATGATGACAGTACAATTTGTAGCAACTGACAATCCATATCAGACGGTGAACCGCGCGCTGAAATATGCGGTACTATTTATTGGTTTGGTGTTTATCGCCTATTTTCTCTTTGAGGTTATGGTGGGCGTACGAGTTCACCCAGCGCAATATATCCTGATTGGCTTGGCGCAGAGTATTTTTTATTTACTACTTTTAGCCTTCGCTGAACGTATCGGTTTTGCAGGCGCCTTCCTAGTTTCGGCGAGCGCAACCATTGTCGCAACTGCGGGATATGCAGGCGCAGTTTTTGGCGACCGAAAATTCATTGCGCGGGCGGGGCTCGTTTTCGCCTTGGTTTATGGATTGCTCTATATGCTTATGCGCATGCAAGATTTTGCTCTTATGGTCGGCGCTTTGGCTAGTTTCGTGGCGATTTCTGGAACAATGTATTTGACTAGAAATTTAGATTGGTATGGCGCCAAAGGGGCAGAATAGGTAGAGATAAAGGGCGACAAAATATCCTTAAAATTTTTGTCGCCTTTCGCTGCGCTAGCTCGTATAGAGAGCACGAACTAAAGAGGTCGTCTCATGGTACAGCTTTCGCTACCTAAAAACTCAAAAATCACGCAGGGTAAAAATTGGCCCGCGCCAAAGGGCGGAAAGAACGTGAAAACGTTTAAAATTTACCGCTATGATCCGCAGGATGGAAAAAATCCTTATTGGGATAGCTACCAGATAGACCTTGATGAGTGCGGCCCAATGGTACTGGATGCGCTATTCAAAATTAAAAATGAAATTGACCCCACACTTGCTTTCCGCCGTTCTTGCCGTGAAGGTGTTTGCGGTTCCTGCGCAATGAATATCGGCGGGCGCAATACGTTGGCTTGTACCAAAGCTATAGAAGACGTGGCGGGTAAAGACATCACAATCTCCCCTCTACCGCATATGCCTGTTGTGCGAGACCTGGTGCCGGACCTCTCAAATTTCTATAAGCAATATGCATCTATTGAGCCCTGGCTGCACACATCTACACCGCTCCCGACCGAAGAGCTTACGCAGACGGTAGAAGATCGAGATAAGCTAGATGGCTATTATGAGTGTATTCTCTGTGCATCCTGCTCGACATCCTGCCCATCTTATTGGTGGAATGGCGATCGCTATCTTGGGCCAGCAGCGCTCCTTCAAGCTTATCGTTGGCTGGTTGATAGCCGCGACGATGCAAAAGCTGAACGTCTTGAGAAACTAGACGACCCATTCAAGCTATATCGCTGCCACACGATTATGAATTGCGCCAATGTTTGTCCTAAGGGTTTGAATCCTGCCAAAGCTATTGCTGAAGTTAAAAAAATGATGGTTGAAAAAGCCTAATCAGTGAATATGCCGGGCTGCAATTTCCCTATTTGAGTTCTCCCTATCCAGAATGAAGCCTCCATTTCGCATGCGTTATGGGGCAATCTCTCCCTAGGCGTAATCAAACTGAGCGTTCCGGATCAAGAAATCCTAACCAAAACCTTACATTAACGACATGTGTCGTTTTTACTCTTGAGAAATACGACATGTGTCGTGTAATGAGATAACGTCATTTTCAAAGGAGACGAAATATGCACAACACCCTAAAAATCGCCGGACTATCCCTTATCACCCTCGCCTTCACCGCGGGCTCTGCCATGGCAGGGGACGGAAAAAAATGCGACGATAAAAAGAAATCTGCCATGAAAACCACCGCTGCGGCAGTGACCACTACGCCACAGACAACCGTGCTTTCAGCAACTGAAAGCGGGAAGGCTATGACAAAAAAAGCGAAAAAGGTTTACAGTTTTGAAGATGCGCTGAAAATTTGCCAAGAGAAAGGCGCTGCAGACCTTCAAGCCTGTGTGGATTATAAAACTGGCGTGAGCGCCGCGAAAAGCTAAAGAAAAAATAAGCGCCCAACCCCTTCGGGGCCCAGCGAGCCAACGTCATTAAGGCGTTGGCTTTTTTATTAGAGTGCTTCCACAATGCCGCGAATGAAATTTGTCGCTTCGTCGGCATTTTTGGGAAGCGTCGCGCCATCAATTGCCTCGCCAAATGTCAGGTCGAAGGTCTGTCCCTTTTTATTGAGGAGCTCGTGAAACAATGTGATGTCGCGCAGCTCTGGACTTGTCGAGCTAAAGAGGTAGTACAGCCAACTATTTCGGGCGCGTATGTGAAGGGGGATGACAGGCACGGAATATTTGCGGGCCAACATGGCGGCAGAAGATTCCCATTCTTTTTCTCGAAGCCCCCGCCATGTCATTTTCGCCAAGCGGCCACTGGGGAATATTACAACGCATTTCTCTGCTTCGAGGGCGGCTTTAATATCTATCAGTGTCTGCCTTGTTTTCGCAGAACTACGTTTATCTTTAACCCACTCCACCGGGATAATGATATCTTTGCCATTCGGTATAACGCGCAATGCGTCCGCATTTGCTAAGAAGATATGATCCGAGCGGCGTTCGCGGATTGCTTGAAAAACTGCAAGACCATCCGCTAATCCGGTGGGATGATTACACACTAAGATACAACGCCCTGTACGGGGTAGATAGGTCAAGTTCTGAACTGCAGTGCGCGGACTGATATGGTTCATCACCATTTTAAACGCTTCATGTCCGGTTTTGGGCTTTATTGCATCAGCTAGAAAGACGGCGGCATCATAAGCCAGCATCCGATAAAGCAATGGCCGCACAGCTTTGAAAAGAGCGGGGCGACTCATCAGTTTAGGCGCGCGTTCGGCAATCAGTTGTTCAACAATATGCATAGGGGTCTATTGACGAAAAGGTATAGTGTTGGCAAGCCGCGCATATGACCAAACCTATCAATGTTCTTTTTCTCTGCACGGGTAACTCGGCGCGCTCAATTTTGTCCGAGGCTCTCATGAATGACCTTGGGCAAGGCCGCTTTTTAGGCTGGTCCGCGGGTAG
This sequence comes from Hellea sp., assembly GCA_020629875.1. Taxonomy (GTDB): domain Bacteria; phylum Pseudomonadota; class Alphaproteobacteria; order Caulobacterales; family Maricaulaceae; genus Hellea. The sequence continues at coordinate 4,278 of JAHDCL010000062.1, read as the reverse complement.
CCATCCGAGTGGACAGCCTCACCCAGATGGGTTGAAGGAACTTATGGCGCGCGGACATCGCACAGATTTATACCGATCTAAGTCGTGGGATGAATTCACTGATGGAGTTGAGATGGATATTGTCGTGACGGTCTGTGACAATGCGGCCAATGAGGTATGTCCCATTTTTCCGGGTGGACACCTGAAGGTTCATTGGCCGGCGCCTGATCCAGCCCATGTGGAACCGCTTGAGGCGCGCCAGAAAGCTTTCTCAGATGTCTATGAATTATGCCGTGCGCGGATAGAGGCGCTTATCGCTTTGCCTAAGGATGATTTGCAAAATAAGGCTGCGCTTCAAGCCATCGCAGATGTCAAAGCTTAACCCATAAAAAAAGCCGCCCATTTTAGGCGGCTTCTTATTTTGTTGCGTAAGATATCTATTTCTTACGGGTAGTTTTGTTAGCTGGAAGCCAGTCTTGCAACTTCTTTCCAGCCCATTCACGTCCACCGAGACCGAAGGCAACTGCCGCAGCGACGGCTGCAGCACCAACGCCGTATTTAAAGGTCGTGTCAACAATACCTTCACCAAGCTGCATAGTCTCAAGGCCCATAAAGGTCACGATGAGCATTGTTGCGTATTTAATGATCTTACCAGCGAGTTCACCAGATGTTTGAGTAACAATCTTAGAGACGAAGTTTGCGATGAACAAACCAGCGCCGATAATAACTGCACCAAGAACAACACGTCCGCCAACTTCAAGAAGTGTGTTGAAGACGTTTGTAAGCTCAGGAATACCTAGCGCTTTCATGGCGGCAGTAAGGCCCATTAAAACGATGCCAACAAAGCCAACGGTTGCGATAACGTTTGACGGAACAAAGTTTGGACCTTCGCCATCAAGACTTGCTACTGTTGACAGTGAGTTATCGACACCTAGTGCAGGCAACGTGTTCTTGGCGAGATTTGAAACAAAGCGGCCAATGAAAACTGATGCTGCTAGGATGATTGCGGCACCAAAAATGCTTGGGATATACTTAAGGACTGTTCCGAGCATGCCAGAAACTTCATCAGAGAAGCCAGGAATGTCCCAGATACCAATCGCGGCGATAGCTGCCGTTAGGATAACAATAGCTTTAGCTAATCCGCCAAGGCTGTTAGCGATTGAGTTGCTTGGAGTACCCTCAGTCGCAGTTTGCGTTAGGCCATATTTTGACGCCAAACGGTCAACTTGAGCTACCTCTAAAGTGCTTGAGAGAGCGTTCTTCACAACATTTGCGATGGCGACGCCTATACCCAATACAACACCACCGATTGCGAGCTGTGGAAGGTAGTCAAAGATTGTTGTCATCATGCCTTTAATTGGCGCAAGTGAGTCAGATACCATTGGGAATTGGCTGAGGCCCATAAGGATGAAGATTAACCAAAGCACCCAGAAAACGGCCTTTGAAAGTGACTTGCCGATATTTCCGCCGGTTGTTTTCGCTTTTTTACCAATACCTGTGCGGTTAACTGCGCCAGATACGACAGCGGCCGCGATTTTTGATATGAAATAGCCTACGACTATGACGATAAGTGCAATCAGCGGCCCTACTAGCCACTGCATGCCTTCTGGCAGAAAATTTGCCAAAGATTGATTCATTTGGTCCATTACGGAAACCCTCCAATAATTTTAAAACAGCCCGAAAAATGAGCCCCCATAACAGCAAGTATAGCTGTCCTTGCCGATTATGTACAAACGTTAACATGAACGGGAGCTAAACGAAAGCTTAAGCTTGACCCTTTGAGGCCCCACGTTACTAAGTGATATGCGAGCTGCACCTATAAAAAATAAGCTACTATTTCTTATCCTGACCTCAGGAGCTTTTGGTTTATTAGCGTTGGCGATTTTTGTCTTGCTAAAATCGTCATGAGCGTTCTGTCTGAGCTTGAGACCCGTATCGCCTCTGGGGAACTGACGCGGGATGACGCACAGGTTAAAGCTGCCCAGATGTTGGATACGCTTCTGCAAAGTCTGACCGCGCATTCGGGGAAGTCTTGGTTTTTTTCGCGGCGTTCTGCCGCCCCCAAAGGACTTTATTTATGGGGCGGCGTTGGGCGCGGAAAATCTATGTTAATGGATTGGTTCTTTGAAGCTGCCTCTGTGAAAGCGAAAAAGCGTGTGCATTTTCACGCCTTTATGCTCGACGTACATGGGCGAATAAATCACTGGCGCAAAACGGGGGAGGGTGATCCCATCAAGCCCGTCGCCAAAGAAATTGCGAAAGAGGCAGAGTTATTATGCTTCGACGAATTTCACGTCACAGACATCACGGATGCCATGATTCTCTCGCGTCTGTTCGAGGCCTTGTGGAGCCGTAATATTGTCGTGGTCGCAACATCTAATCGTCCCCCCGAAGATCTTTACAAAAACGGGTTGAATCGTCAGCTTTTTGAGCCCTTTATTCAAATGATGCCCAAGCATCTCATCATTCATGAGTTTGCGGGGGAAACCGACCATCGTCTGAGGCAACTTCAGGCGGCTCCTGTCTATTACACGCCGCTTGGGCCAGAGGCCGATGCGGGAATTGAGGCGGCGTGGCAGCGTCTCACCGGAGCGGCGAAAGGGCGTGAAACGATATTAAAGGTACAGGGACGAGAGCTGGTTCTCAAGCAAACCGCCGCGGGGACCGCTCGGACAAGTTTCAACCGCCTATGCGCGAACGCCTTGGGGGCCGCTGATTACTTACGGCTCTCCCATGCATTCCAAACGCTAATTTTGGAGAACGTTCCCCAGCTAGGCCCGCATAACCGCAATGAAGCCAAGCGTTTCGTCACGCTGATTGACGCGCTTTATGAAACGCGGACAAAGTTAGTGATGAGCGCCGAGGTCGAACCGAGCGAGCTATATTTGAAAGGGGACGGTGTCTTTGAATTTGAGCGCACGGCTAGCCGGCTGATAGAAATGCGCAGCGCGGAATACTTGGGTGAGCGACGGAAGATGGAGGCTTAATGTTCTTATTCTGCCAAAAGCGGTAAGGTTATTGTGACCAATAAGCCCTCGGGGCGATACTCTGTCTGATAATCGATATTGGGCAGCATTTTTATCATTTTTGACCCAAACCCAAGTGTCGTCGGTGGTGTGAGGTTTTCGAGGCCTGTTTCTGACCAATTTAAGTGCAGCGTGTCTGACTTTACCTGCCAACTAACATCAAGCACGCCCTTAGGCGTCGAGAAACAACCATATTTCACGGCATTTGTTGCAAGCTCATGAATCATCATGGAAAATGCACGGGAGAGGTGGGCAGATAAATGCGTTTTTGGCCCCTTAAATATAAGTGCGCCTTGCATTTCGGGCGCAACGCCCTTAATCTCATCTTCAAGCAGATGTTCTAGGTCCACAGAAATCATACCAGAGCGCATTAGCCGTTCATGGGCTCTGCTCATCGAGTCCATGCGCCCTAAAAAACTATCTCGAAAATCCTCTAAACTTTCGGCCGAGCGGCTTGAAAGGCGGGCCATCGCTTGCACGACTGTGTGAACATTTTTCATGCGGTGGTTGAGCTCTTCGCGCACCAGTTGGCTTTCGAGCCTAGCTTGGACAGTGGAGGTTACGTCATCGGCCCGTTGAATGATGTGGGTGATTTCGCCGTCACTGTTACGGTAAGGCTCTTGGGTTGCTTGCCAGACACGTTCTGATGTTACGCCGTCTTCCCCTTCGAGATTAAAACGCTCTTCGTTAAGCGAAGTCGTCTCGCCATTTAGAGCACTTAGAAAAATTTCGCGAACACGTTCCACACGCTCTGACGTCTCAGGAAATATCTCGAAGATATATTGCCCCTGAATGTTCGTAAGCGTCCTTTGGGTTGCGGCTTCATAAGCTGGGTTGCAATAGGCGATGTTAAGCTTTCGGTCCAAGACAAGGATTGGCAGACTCCAAGTTTGAAAGACAGATTCAAACTCATCCATGGTTATTCCCCCCAGTGTTCTTTGGATATTAAATGGCGAGAAGATTTTATCCTGTCTAGCCTTATGTCCATTTTTGCTGGTAACTTACTTGCGTCTTAACTTACGTGCCAGTTTTTCTATCGCGCTCTTGTACGGGGTGGCGGCTGTTAAATATGACTTTGTTCATGGTGACTATAGTTTCCCTTCAGCAGCGATTACGGATACGGTCCAAAGATTACCCCAAAGCCCCATTGCGCCTCGCGCCCCATCCCGCTAAAGACCCCTAAAATTTAGCCATAAACAGGAGACTTCCATGGCACGTGCGAAAATCGCCCTTATCGGCGCCGGTATGATCGGCGGCACACTTGCTCACATCG
>JAHDCL010000061.1:6030-16068 GCA_020629875.1 Hellea sp. | reverse complement strand
TGGGCGGCGGCACGTTCCTTACGAATATTTTTGCGCTTGCGGGAGGCGAGGGAGCCCAGGAAATCATCAAAACTTTCATAGCCACGATTGATAAAGTGAAATTGACGGTCTTCTCGATGGGCAAAGCCGAGCTCTTTTAAAAGCGACAAATCTTCTTCCTGCAGGAACGTCAGATGTACGCCGGAATAATTCCATTCCTGACAGGCTTGCACCATGGTTGAGATAAGGCCCGTTTTCGCGTCTTTCATATTAGTCAGAAGACGTGGACCCGTGGCGGGGGTGAAAGGGACAGAGCCTTGCAGCTTGGGGTAATAATTTAGTCCTGCGCGTTCCAAGGCATTGGCCCAACCATGATCAAAAACATATTCGCCTTGGCTGTGTGTTTTCGCATAGAGCGGCGCGCAGCCGACAGACGTCCCCTTCTCATCTTCCAGCCAGATATGCCGAGGCGCCCAACCGGTATCTTCTGTCGCTGAGCCGCTCTCTTCACAGGCGTTTAAGAAACGCCAGGATAAGAATGGATGTCGCCCATCAGGTAGATGAGCATCCCATTCGGCCGCGGAGACTTCATTGATGCGGCCCAATATACGGGCAGTATAAGTCGGTGTGGTCACTAACTCTATACGGCCAAGGCGCTAGCTTGGTGTTATCTCAATGACCGCGTCTATTTCGACGGCGACATCTAAGGGCAGGCTTGGCGCGGAGACGGCAAAGCGGGCGTGCCGCCCGGCATCGCCAAAGACTGCAACCATAACATCAGAACAGCCATTTATGACTTTTGGGATATCGGCCTGCGTTGCGCTGGGAAGAGATTGAACAAACCCGCCTAATTTGACGATGCGTTTCACTCGAGAGAGATCACCCGCGCAGGCCGCTTTCATTTGCGCAATAAGGTTTAGCGCCGACAATTTCGCAGCCTCTTGGCCCTGCTCAACAGACAGGTCCTCACCAAGGCGGCCACCAATAGCCTTATCGCCAATTTTGGAAATTTGGCCTGAAATAAAGACCATATTACCGCTAGTCACATAGGGCACATAATTTGCGACAGGTGCAGCGGCTTCTGGTAAAGTTAGGCCGAGTTCTGCGAGTTTATCTTCGGGCGTAGTCATTCGTATCATCCTTTATCCAAGTGATAAGTCAGTATTTTGCCGATACATATCGCTAATATATCCTTCGGCAAGGGTTGATTTATATCGAGCCAGATAGCGCGGCTACCTTCAAATTTTAACTCATCTCTGAAGAGGTCTTGGAAGCTGTGGATGAGAGTTGTTTGGCAGTTTACGAACATCCCAATATAGTCGGGGTTTTTTGCTTTCCAATCAAAGCGTAATGTGGTGCCGCTTTTGCTTCTCTCGGTGAGGTAAGAGGGCTCTCGCCATTTTAGTGTTTCGGTGAGCGGACCTATGCGTTCATCATTTTGCGCCGTTTTTAAAATTAGGTCTCGCAGGTTAATGGCGTAATTTTGAGCCGGTTCGGGATAGCTTTTAATGACATTCGCGACAGGCGTTGCTATAGGGTTAAGTGAAGCTGTCATGAATGGCACCCTATAGGAAGGATAATCTCTATGCCAGAACTTGATGACATTTTACCCTTACCTACAGAAAATCAGGCCATCACTGATTTCCTAAAAAATCGTCGCTCGAACCTAGCGAAACTTATGGGAGACCCCGGGCCGGGTGCAGCGCAGATTGATGAATTTTTGACCATTGCGGCGCGCGTGCCAGATCACCGAAAACTGGCGCCGTGGCGCTTTGTGGTTTTTCAGGGCCCAGCGCGCACAGATTTTGGACAACATATTGCTGCGGCTTTTATGAAAGCTAATCCTGAGATGCCGGCCGATCGATCAATCTTTGAAGGTCAGCGTTTCCTGCGGGCGCCCTTGGTCATTGGCGTTATCTCGAGCCCGAAGGCGTGTCCGCGCGGGACGCCCGAATGGGAACAGATTTTGTCCTCTGGGGCGGTGTGTTATAATCTATGCCTCGCCGCTCAAGCGGCAGGGTTTGGCGCGCAATGGCTCACGGAATGGTATGCTTATGATAAGGACGTTCAAAAGGCTCTGGGCCTTTCGGAGGTAGAAAGGGTGTCTGGCTTTATTTATATTGGGACGCCGCAATCCGCGTCAAAAGAACGGCTACGGCCGGATGTGAAATCCTTGATAACTCATTGGGGCGTTTAGCCCGATAAAATATTCCCAAAACTATCGCGGTCTTTTCAGCTAGTCATTTTCTTAAAAGAGCGTATGAATTGGGCATGAAAATGAATGATAAGACCGCTCCAGATGAAAGCCTAACGACGCCGAGAGATACATCCTCGCGCTTGCTGAGTTTTATTGTTGATGAAGCTCCTGCTTCGGGCTCCGCAACGGAAATTGCCGATGGCGTTTTTTGGCTCCGTTTTGATCTGCCGATGAAGGGGCTTGATCACATTAATCTTTGGGCGCTCAAAGATGGGGATGGATGGGTCGTCGTTGATACAGGAATTGGTAATCGTGCCAGCAAAGCTATATGGGAAAAACACTTTGCGGAGCTCATGGGCGGCCGGCCTGTAAACCGCGTTATCTGCACGCATTTGCATCCAGACCATACCGGGTTAGCGGGGTGGATTTGCAAAAAATTTGGCGCCCCACTCTTGATGACGCGCGGAGAATATTTCCTCTGCCGCTTAATGGCCGCGGACACAGGTCAAGTCGCCCCGCGTGAGGGTATCAATTACTACAGAAAGGCTGGTTTCACACCTGAACAAATAGAGCTTTATAAGATGCGTTTTGGGGGATTTGGCAAAGCCATAACCCCGCTGCCTCATAGTTATGATCGTTTAACGGCTGGGGAAACCGGCAAAATCAATGGCCGTGAATGGCGCGTGATTATTGGCTCTGGTCATTCACCGGAACATGCCTGTCTCTACTGTCCTGAATTAAATATTTGTCTCACAGGTGATCAGCTCCTACCCAATATTTCCTCCAACGTCTCTGTTTGGCCAACAGAACCTGAGGGCAACCCATTGGAAGAGTGGATTAGCAGCTGTAAGCACCTAAAGGCTTCGCTGCCCGAAGATATTCTGATTGGCCCAGCGCATGGCTTACCCTTTAGAGGGGCACATCGCCGCTTGGATAAGCTTGTTGAGCATCACGAAAAAGCCTTGGACAGATTATTGGAACATTGCAAAGAACCGCGCCGTGCCACGGAAGTTTATTCTGTTTTGTTCCGCCGCGAGATTAATGATAGCAATCGCATTATGGCTGTCGGGGAGTCTATTGCGCATCTAAATTGTTTAAAGGGGAGAGGACTTGTCTCTCGCCGGTTAAATGATGCGGGGCAATTTACCTATAAAACGCGGCGAAGCGCGTATAGCTAAGCCCTAATTCCGTCCGGTCTCAATTCCGAGGATATTGACTAAATGGACGAGCAGCATGAAACCTGTCGCGATTGCCGCTAGGCTAATGATTATCCATGGGACCATACGGGGTTTAAGCTTATCATGTTTCGCAAAATGCCGACGGAAAGCAAAGATGCCGATAATCACGCAGCTGATGAGTGCGACGGTCGTTCCCAATAAATCATTCGATATATTCATAAGCGCTAGTTAGGCTATCAGGCGCTGTTTTCAAGGGTATGAGAGGCGTAATTCCATGCTCTGTTTTGTGCCAGTGAAATGGATTTCCGCGTAGCTCCCACAAGGCTCGAATAGTGGGAGCGCAAAGAGCTAGCCAATATAGCGGCATGAAGGGAATCGAGAGAAGCAGCGATGGTTTTCCGGCCCGTATAGCTCCAATGGCTCCAATTAACATGCCGGCGCTGTAACTAATGGCCAAACTTGCGATAAAGGGTGCTGGAATGTTCGGCGATGCTCCGGACAAATATTGGATTAGACAATAAATTGCGACTCCGGACATGACTGGTAGGTGAAATAGCGCGCTTATCAGTGTGAGGCCCAATGTGAGCTGTAAGGTGAAAAAACGAGCAATCCCTTGCCATCCCCCGGGCGCAAATGGCGCGCGCATATGGCATTGCCATGTCTGAAGGTATCCCTTCATCCATCTGGCTCTTTGAAAATGCCAAGCCCTGAATTGAGACACAGCTTCTTCTTGCGTTGGAGGCGTAATATATCCGAGTCGCCATTTCTGCGCGGCAAGTCGGAAGCTGAGGTCGGCATCTTCAGTTACGTTATATGAGTCCCACCCCTCGATTTCATCAAGAGCTGCTCGCCGCATATGGTTGCTTGTTCCGCCTAGCGGAAAAGGGAGCCCCAAAGCTGAGAGGAAGGGCACCCAGACATGAAATAAGGCGGCATATTCCAAACCAAATTGACGGGTAAGCCAATTTGTGTTTGCGTTCGCATAGTCAAGCGGGGCCTGAACGGCGCCTAGTCGCTCATCTTCTTTAAAGGCTCTAATTGCAGCTTTTAGCTGCCCGGGATTAGGAATGTCCTCTGCATCATATATTGTCACAAACTCACCGCGCGCCCGCTGCATAGCGAAGTTTAACGCGCGCGGCTTAGTCTGAGGCGAGCCAGCGGGGACCTCGACGAGATGAAAAACGCCGCCCACCCGTTTACGAACTTCTGCGATAGTCGGCGGGTCAACGGCCTCGCATATCATAAATATTTCAAGCTTGTTATCAGGGTAATCCAGCTCACTTAATGCCGACATGAGTTGAGGAATCATATTCGCTTCACGAAATAGCGGCACAAGCACCGTGTAAAATGGCCAATTTTCAGTATCCTGCGTTGCGGATGGTTTAGCTTTTTGCGCGACGCAAGCGGTGAGACGGAGGGCGGCATAAATCACGCTGATTATCGCTATGGTACTGGTGATATTAAAAAGCGTCTTAGGCCAGGATATAAAGAGGCCAATGGAAAGGCCTCCAAAAAGACAGACGCTAATAAATTGAATGACGATATTGGGAGTGCGATTGTCCGCATGGCCAATCTTCTCCAAAGCCCTTATCATATTCATCCCCAATTAAACTTTAAGGACGATAGCGAAGCTTGTGCAACCTTACAAGATTTAGTGTTGCAGCTTCTTTAGCGCCCACTGAGCGGCATCACTTACGACAGGGTTGTCTGAAGTGAGGTGTTGCTGCGCGGCGGAGCGTAAATCAGGTTGTCCGCTATTTCCGATAGCGTAGAGAACATTGCGAATAAATTGGTCCCGGCCGATACGTTTTATTGGCGAGCCTGAGAAGTGACGCCGGAACTCACTATCCGTCAACGCCGCTAAGGCCGTAAGATCCGGAGCGTTTAAATCATCTCGGGCTTGAAGCTTTATCTCGGATGACTCCCGCGCAAATTTATTCCAAGGGCAAATGGCAAGGCAATCATCACAGCCATAAATGCGATTGCCCATTTTCGCGCGCAAATCTTCATCCACTGGGCCTTTGTGCTCAATGGTCAGATATGAAATGCATTTGCGGGCGTCGAGCTTATAGGCGCTGGGAAAGGCATTGGTGGGACAAATATCCAAGCAGGCCGTGCAGCTCCCGCAATGATCAATTTCTGGCAAAGTTGGCGCAAGCTTTGCGGCCGTTAAGATGACACCCAAAAAAAGCCAAGAGCCATAATCACGGCTCACGAGATTTGTGTGTTTTCCTTGCCATCCCAAACCGGACATGGCGGCGAGAGGTTTTTCCATCAACGGAGCGGTGTCAACGAAGACCTTGATATCCTTTTTCGTATCGCGCGCTATGAGCCCGCCCAACTCTTTGAGCCGCCCTTTGATAATATCGTGATAATCTCGGTTGCGCGCATAGACCGAGATAGTTGCCTTTTCAGGCTGTTTTAATGTGATTAAAGGGTCCGTATCTGGGCCATAATTCAGTCCGAGAACGATGGCTGATTTGGCTTCGGTCCATAAATTTTGAGGGTGATTTCGCCGGCTTTCGGTCTCCCGCAACCACGTCATCGTCCCATGGTGATGCTTGGCTATATAGTCTCGCAAGCCTTGCCCTGCTTCGGATCCATAGCTGTCTAAATCGACAATATGCGGCGCGGTGAAGCCTAACCCATCACAGCGTTTCAGAACGGCGCGAGAAAGCGCAGTCATCTTAAAAATCCAAATCCGTATAATGACGCGGTGCGCGTAATCCAGCGACGCGGTCTTGTAGGAGTGCCCGCACGGAGGGTCGTGATTTCACGGTTTGATACCAACGCTTCAGCTCGGGCCAGTCTCGCCACTTAATTTCACCTAGAAAATCTAGGCAGGAAATATTTGCGGCGCCGGCAATATCTGCGAGGCTAAAGCTTTGTCCCGCGAGCCAGTCTCTTTGTTCAAGAAGCCAGCTGAAATAGGAGAGATGAAAATGCAAATGCTCACGGCCCTCGCGCAAAGTGGATGGATCTGCTGTTCCAGTGCCCGTTAAACTCTTTTCGATTTTCTCGTGCAGGATATAGGCATTTACCTCCTGCGTGAATTTACCGTCAAACCAAGCGGCTAACCGGCGTGCTTCTGCTTTCTCGGCGCGATCTTCGGAAAGGAGGGGGTGACGCGGCGAGCCGTCATTCGCATATTCACAAATCGCCCGCGCGCCTGAGATGGTGACCGAGCCACCGGGAATAATGTCCACTAATGTTGGCGGTAGCCCTTCTGGAGTCATTTCGATAAATGACGGATCGGGGTTCCACGGATCAATCGGTTCAAGCTTTACCTTTAGCTTTTTTTCCGCGAGCGCGATCCTAGCCTGACGTGAGGCGGGGTCTAACGGATAGTGATAAAGTTTGCGCATTGACCCACACTATAAAAATATGGGTAACGAGTCATTAATGCGGGTGCTTGTCAGTATGAAAATGTTCATTTCCATGCGTGTGATCACAGCTGACAGGGTGAGGATAGATTAGAATATCTGCCGCCTGAAAGGCTCCCATCATCCGCTTTTCTGCAGCTAAAACGATATCATGCGTGTCTGACAGTGAAATTGAGTCGTCCAGATCAAGTCGCATTTGGATGTGAATATGAGGGCCAGAGGCACGTGTTCTGAGCTCATGCACAGCTTTAACCTTGGTGTCTTGTAGGGCTAAGCGGGTAATTAGGGCGCGTTCTTCGGCGTTAAGTTCTTGGTCCATAAGCTGCGCCCACGCAAGCCTCGCGATTTTAAAAGCAGTCCATAAGAGCCAAAGTGCCATCAAACCGCCCACCGCGGCATCTGCCCATACAAAAGGTGTAAAGGTCGAAAGAGCGATGCCGAGGATAACAAATATATTGGCGAATAAATCAGCAAGATAATGGGCGCGGTCCCCGCGAACGGCAATAGAACCCGTGGCGCGAATAGCCCAGCTTTGTGCAATGAGCAGCCAAATTGTAATCGCAATAAAGACGAGCATCATGGCAATAGCAAAACCGCCCTGAACGAGCTGTTCTGGGTGGGAAACGCGGTGAAAGACCTCTTCAATCAGGTGGAAAGCCCCCAGGACAATAAGACAAACTTGGAAGACGGCGGAAAAGCTTTCGGCTTTGCCCCGTCCAAATCTATAATTTCCATTTGGAGGTCGGGCGGCATATCGGACGGCTATAAAGCTCGCGATAGCACCGAATAGATCGAGCGCGGAATGCACCAATGATGATAAAATGCCGACGGAATGACTTTCCTGCCAGACAAACCATTTCCCAATGGCGAGTATTAGCCCGACACAAACCGCTATTGTCGTGATGCGCCGCGTGATGCGAGACGATCCTTCTACGGGCAAGCGCCCGGGGCGTCCGCGTCGATCAGGCATGTCTGAAACTGGTATTTGCGTCTTAGTGGTCATAAGGAAACGCGTTGTTATAGCATTACAGAATGAGGCGCGAGTCCTATTTGCTGAAAACCCCTGGCATAAAATTAGGCTCTCGCGACGCCCCAATAATTATAGCCCAATACTTTTGGCCCGGGAATATACATCTCTTGGAGGTTATCAAATGAGAGATCGGCTTGCCGGAACAGATCCGGAATGTCGCGCCCACTGTGACAACCGCCTGCGAGTCTTTTCCAGAGGGGGTCTATACGGTTCTGCCATTTGTGAACCTTGCTGTCGGGTGCTTTCCCATGCTCTGAAAACAGAATTTTCCCCCCGGGTTTTAAAATTCGCTTCATTTCGTGCAAGGCTTTGACAGGGTCAGGGATTGTACAAAGGGAATAGGTCACCACCACGCAATCTGCCGTATTCTTTTCCAGCGGTATCTCTTCACCTGAAAGGCCGATGCGTTCTATGTCTATGGAGCAGGCGGCGCGGCGCGCTTCAGAACGTTTCCAAATATGATCATCCGGATCCACGCCGATAATCTTTCGCACTTTATCCGCTCGATAATGCGGTAGGTTTTGCCCTGAGCCAATACCAATTTCGAGGACCACCCCCTCAGCCAAGGGAACGACTTTCTCGCGCTGCTTTGTAATGGGACCAATGCCGCAAGCTTTGTCCAGACACCGCGGCAGAATATGTTTACTGTAAAAGCCCATAGTTTCCAGTTACCACATCTCGCCCTGCGGCGAAAGCGGTGGAGAAAATTGGTCCTTATCGCGTTAAGCGCACCGTAAAGAGGGCTCTTCCAATATCCTCAAAAGCACTTTCGAGTTCAGCTTGGTTTTGAGCATCAAAGAACATATCCGGTTTAGTGGCGCATTGCTGAACAATTGATTTGGCGGTGGCATCGCCGCCATCAAATTTGTAAGCCACCGCATAAAGTTGAATATTTTCAGCTTTAATTGACTCGCAAAGCTCAGCAGTTAGCGCATTGGCAGCTGTCTCATCGCTGCCATTGTGCTTGGGCTGATTAAGCGAAAGCGTATTTTTACCATCAGTCATGAGCACCAAGGCGCGCTGCCGCTTGGCTTCCGTGTTTGATAAGTCATCAAAAGGTTCTTTGGAATCAAGCATGCGCCACCCCCAAATCAAACCCGCAGGGAGATAGGTACTTCCATCTGTCGAAAGTTCGTCAATTTTATTCGCAACGGCTGTCATGTCACTTGTGAGCGGGAGAACTTCCGAGCCGCATGTCTCGTTCATAATCCCCGGAATGTCCTTACCATTATGGCGAGGTTCTTTATGTCTATTACTATCCCGGGATCCCGCGCAACCTGACCAGGTCTGATAGCTTGTATAGGGGGCGGGACAATAATTATACGGAGCGCCGTCATCGGACCACCCATTACACGTGTTCCAGGAGGCTTCATATGGGACGCCATCACGATAACGCGTCTCCGTCACGGTGGAATATCCACCACTACAGACCCGGTCCTGTTTCATGTAACAATCGGGTGTTATGGTTGTGGAAGAGTCAGCCTCCACATACATCCAATTTGCATTGCGATTGGCCATGCCAACATTCACATAATCAGAGAAGGGGACAACAGCGACTCGAAGGTCATTTTCCATTTCTTTAAAAGCAGTCACTAACTTGCCGACGGCTGATTGCATAGAGGTAAGATTAGCGCCTTCCATAGAATCGGTCGTATCAAGCACGAGAGAAATGTTGATAGGTATATCTTCTTTTTGCGGGGTCTCAGACACCGCGCTCACATCTAGAGACTTTTTCCCGAAAAAGCCCAATATAAAGGGATTATATTTTGTTGAAACATAGACTTGAATATGTTCATTCTCAAAGGTTACGTCTGTATTCAGATCGAGCCCTCGCAAATTATTGGCTGATACAGTCTCTTTCGCGAGAGCTTCTATCTCGCCTTCGTCTGTAAGAGAGCTGGCAGATGCGGCGAGTGCGCCCATATCTGCAAGGTTTTGCATACTCGCTTTATGTTTGGTCAGCCCGGTTGTGTCGATCGCCACACCAATGCCGCCAATCAACATGGTTGTGCAGACGGCGAACATCATGCCGAAATTACCGGACGTATTTAGTAAATATTTCTTAAGCATAACCAATCCCACACACACTCTTTAAATGTTTCAATCTTGTACCAGAAAAGCCTTTCTAACTGGTTAGAAAACGGGCTTAATAGAAGATGAAACTGTCCGTAAATTGAGCAGAACTGGAGACAATATGCTAACCTTGGCGCTACCTCAATTGGCTCCCATTTGGCTGAATCGCGAGGGCGCATTGCGCAAGGTCATTGCCAC
>JAHDCL010000061.1:0-5930 GCA_020629875.1 Hellea sp. | reverse complement strand
ATTATTCAATCCGTCCACCGAAAGCTTCAGCCCACCTATGAAGAGCGTCTGGTGTGGTCTCCGGGTGATGGTCATGGTTTGGTAACGCATGAGCTTGGCGAATTTACGCTTGGCGGATTAAATTGTTGGGAAAACTGGATGCCGCTCTCTCGCGCCGCGCTTTATGCGCAAGGCGAGGATGTCCATGTCGCCTGTTGGCCGGGCAATGATCGAAATACAGAAGATTTAACGCGGGTATTGGCGAAAGAGGGGCGGAGCTATTCTATTTCAGTCTCAGCAATCATGCGTCCCGCTGATGTGCGCTCTGATACGCCATATGCAGAAGATATCAAAAGGGCGTTGGGCGAAATGCCAGCTAATGGCGGCTCTTGTGTCTCCAACCCAGATGGCACCTGGCTCTTGCCACCTGTCATGGGGGAGGAAGGAATTCGGTATTGTGAATTAGACCCTGCTTTTGTTCGGCGAGAGCGCCAGAACTTTGATCCCACAGGGCATTATTCGAGACCTGACGTGACACGTCTTATTGTTAATCGTAAGCGGCAATCCCTCGCGGAATTTCAGGACGATTAATTCGGAGCGGCGAGAGGTCCTGAGCTTTGAGTTGGATTTTGTAGCGCCTCCAAGGCTTTAAGCTTGATCAGAAGCCCTTCTTCCAATGCGTCGATCTTCTCTTTGCGGATATGAGCCTGCGCTCCGGATTCTTCGCCGGCATTGGCGGTGAGGTGCATCCAATGCATGTCGTTGTGCTTGGGCCATCCTGGGAGTCCCTCACCATTGGGGTTGCCAGTTTTTGCAAAATTGACCCAGTAATTCTGCATGAGCTCCGCCAGAACCTTATCATCGTCAGACTGTCCTAATATCGGCTCGTAGCTACCAAAGACGAAGGGAATCTCGGCCGCATGAAAAGCGCCCAAGGTTTGCTTCTCGCTCGGTGGAATACGGCTGAAGAAATAAAGATAGCTATCCTCGCCCTGGGCTTCATTTTGACGGGCTACGAAGCGAATATTTACGCCGAATATCTCGTCGCCCATCATATGCATGCCTCCCTTCACATAAGGTACGGCAATTTTGCTTGGCTCCCAAAGATGATACAGGTTTGAGATATTCTCTGCCTGCGTTGGATAGGCCCCTGACAAATATGAAATGGTTTCTTCCCGATTTGCATTGCCATTATTATGAGGGAACCCTTCCAGCCACACGGTTGGTTCAGGGTCGTCTGGGAAAAACAGGGTACCCTCATCGGAATTATAGCCAAAGAGCATGGGCACTTTGTTATAACTACCCTTCTGAAAGGCAATTCCGACATTTTCAGGAAAGACATAACCATCGCGAATATGATGAAACCCCTCGCTCATCTCCTCGGTGATAACGGATTGAACCCGTTCCGCAGACACGGCTCGTAAGTCCGCCGCGCTCGGGTTTTCAAGCCCGAGGGCAGCCGCGACCATTGAGCCGGTTTGATAACCACTCGGCCAGCCAACCCCTTCGCCGTCCATCTGCCCCAAATGATAGGAAGAGGCGCCGCTTTGTCCGATGGCTTTGTGGAACAATCCTGTTGCCAGGGGGCTCGCCATTAGCTCGGTGACAGACCAAGCTCCGGCGCTTTCTCCAAAAATGGTGACGTTATCCGGGTCGCCACCATAAGCACTAATATTGTCTCTCACCCATTTTAGCGCCGCAATTTGGTCCAAAGTGCCGTAATTTCCCGACACGCCATTGGGGTCTGTGCCCGATAGCGCTGGGTGGGCCATATACCCCATCGCGCCAAGCCTGTAGTTTATCGTAACGAGAATAACGCCTTTTTTTGGCAGGGCGTTGTTTTGATAATAGTTAAAGTCACCAGATCCAAATTGATGGCCGCCCCCATGAATCCAGACCATAACAGGCTGTTTTTTTTCGCCGCCCAAATTCCCCGAGCGAACATTTAGATAAAGACAGTCCTCGCTCATGGGAGAGGGCTTTTGCGCCGCCACGGCGCGGCGAATGAGGAAATTTTTAATAGCCCCGAGGCCATGGCCTTCAATTAGGCGAGTGAAAAAACCGCCCTCAACATCCGAAGGCTGCATGCAGCGATTACCAAATGTGTGCGCTAAGCGTGTTTGGTTCCATTTAGGGGCCGCCGCAGGAGCTGCCCAGCGTAGATCCCCAATAGGCGCCGCGGCATAGGGAATACCTTTAAAATTATAAATATGCTCATCATCAGTGCCCACCCCTTGCACCGGTCCTTGAGGGGTGGTGATAAAGGCGTCAGGCGGCATTTTTTCTTCAGAGCCACACGCAGTTAATGCGAACAACACGGTGCTCAGCACAATTTTTTTAAAATTTGACATTTTTCACGCCCCTCTTTGTCCACACACGCGATTTAGTCTCTTTCGCACAAAATCCCGGTAAGATGCAAATGCGTCTTTATATATGCGCTTAAATTGTTATACGCCATTTTCATGAAAAACGGCCTGAATATCCTTATCATTGGCGCCGGCCTGATAGGCTTGTCATCTGCTGATGCACTCATGGCCCGTGGTCATGCGGTGACACTTGTTGATGCCCGGCCGGGCCCCGCTCAGGGTACAAGCTATGCTAATTCTGGCATGATACACCCGAGCCAAGCCCGGCCCTGGTTGTTTGAGGGGAATGCGGCAATGGAGGAGGCTGCGTTTAAGGCGGTGCATGAACTTGCTCAGCGTTCTAAGGTCTTATTACAGGATAAGCTCTTGCATCTCGGTTTGTATACGGATCACCCTGTGCCGGGTTGTTATAAATTATTCCCTGATATGGCGGCAGCACGCCTAGCGCAAAAGGCCTATGTTGAGAATGGCGTCATGTCGCGTGCCGTCATGGATGTTGAGGCCACGCTAGGCCATAGCGCGCTCTATTTTGAAGGTGATAGATGGGGCAACGCCTATGAGTTCGCCCTCGCGCTTGAGGATGATTTAAAGTCCCGCGGGGCTGTCTTTATATATGATGCGCCGGATTTGCGTATTCGGCGCGGCGCCCAAGGTGTCACCGCCCAGATGAAGGGCCATATTTTCCATGCGGATCACGTGGTTGTTGCGGCGGGACCGCAAAGCCCTGACGTGCTTGGTCAGCTAGGGATTAACTTGCCGATGAATAATGTACGAGGCTTTGCTGTCAATTTTGACAAACCCGATATGCCGCTTCCCTTCGCGCCGCTTATGGATGCAAAAACCCATTCCACCATGACCGTGTTTAAGGATCATCTCCGATTATCCGGTACCGTGCATGAAGACAGCGCGCGGCCATTATTGCAGCGGTGGTTTGAACTGGCGCCGAATATTATGAGCGCGCTGAAACCCGCTACCAAAATCTGGTCAGGTATGCGCCCCATGTCTAAGGTCGGCCGACCTTATATCGGACCGACTTCGGTTAAGGGGTTATGGGTCAATACGGGGCATGGTCATATGGGATGGACTTTAAGCGCGGGCTCCGCCGAGCTTCTCGCCAATATGATCTTGGACGACGCTCGCGACGAACGCTTTGCCATGGCGGCCTAGGCTTCCCGCGAGCCTATTCCTCCCAGCCCATAGCCTTCGCCATTATATTGTAAATCTTGTTCTGTTCCATGACGCCCCGCACATTTTCAGCGCCTGGCCCTGTCGCATAGAGGGCAACGTCCTCACCCGCATGAGTTTCGCTGCCTAAATTCACCGCCGTTTGCTGGCGGAAGTCTTTGGCCTGAACCATATTGTCAGTAAGCACTGGGCTATCAGCTTCGCGCACATTAGGGCCATTATGATAGCCAAGGGTCGTATAGGGTTTGCCGTCTTTATCTTTGATGGCTTCGATTTGCCGTGTTTCGGGATTAAAGCCTTTCGCGAGGCCAAGGATGGGGTTTCCGCGCACGGGATAACCCGCCATGGTGAAAACATGGCTATGATCGGCGGTGACCATAATCAATGTATCATCGCCCGCCTTAGCTTTTGCTACTTTCACGGCCTCGTTTAGGGCTTGCATATCAGTTAAAGCGCGAAAGGCATTTGTGCCGTGATGAGCATGATCGACTCGGCCCGCTTCGACCATCAGCACATATCCCTCCTTGTTATTCGAAAGCCGATCAATGGCGACAGATGTCATTTCCGCTAGAGAGGGCTCGTCTGTCTCCGTGCGATCAGCTTCGTAACTCATATGAGAGCGGTTAAAGAGACCTCGTAACTTGCCATTTTGAGCGGCAGCCATCTCTGTTTTATTACCTACATATATAAAGTCAGTTTTCAGGGTCTCAATCTGCCCTGCCGTAAATTCTTTGAAGCCTCCGCCCATAATTACCTCAGCCTCGCTGTCGACCATTTGCTGCGCAATGCTGGTGCAGTTCGAAAAAACGCCCTTAATGTCTTTGTCGGCTTCAAGGTCGCGGGAAGGGGAGTGGCTGTACATTGCTGCGGGGGTAGCGTGTGTGATGCGCGCCGTTGATAAGATGCCAACAGCCTTTCCTGCGTTTTGCGCGCGCTGTGTTAGCGTTGGCGGCAGGGCTTCTGGATTGCAGCTATCGGCGGACCGCGCGTCTAGCAAGGCCGGCGGCACATTGATGGTGCCAATATTCGTTTTATACCCGGACATAATAGCGGTAGCTGTTCCGGCGCTATCTGGCACTTGGGTGTTTGTGTTATAAGTTTTTACGAGGGCAACATTTTCAAAAGTCTCAAAAGCAAGTTGATGTTCTTCGCCTTTTTTTCCTTGAGATTGCCCGTCAAAGATCCGTGCGGCTGTGATTGTTGAGATGCCCATGCCATCTCCGATGAACAAGATGACGTTTTTAGCTTGGGATTTAGAGCCTAAATTACTTTTCGCCGTCGCCTCGGCCGTGCTGTTTGGAGTGCAAGCCGATAAAAATAGGGCCGTGCTCAAGCCAAGAATCGAAGCGGGAAGTTTTTTTGATGGGATCATACGCATGAAGTGAGTCATAAAATTGAGCTCCAGAAAAATTATTTTGGAAAAAAGTGAACTTTTTTTTGAGTGTTTGCATTATTTCTTAGGCGATTGAAACGGATTTCGAGTCTGACTCGGCTTAGTTTCCGTCTGGTAATTTGCTTTTTTGAAGATTTTTTGATATGAAAATCCTTCGGAAGCGTCCGCTGGAGTGAAAAAAGCCACTAAAAAGGGTTAAAATACACATCCTGTGGATAAGTTTGGGCTTCAAAAACCACGGTTTTATTGGGTTTTTGGCGATTTAGGCCTCGAAAAAAAAATTATGTCACTTTTTTTTCGTTTTTTACGAAAAAAGGTGTTGCAGAAAAAAAATCGCTTCCCTATATAGCGCTCCTCGGCGGCAGACATTAACTGCTTCTGAGCGACGCCCCTCGAAAGGGGCATTTATTTTGAATATAAGTCTTTGATTTAATTCAGTTGTTTGACATTGTGAATATTGGGAAGAGAGACGCAGGCGGCGTTTGACTGTGACGCAGACTTGGTAACAAGCTGCAAAAACATTTGAACGACTGTTTATGACGTTTCTCTTTATGAAAATAATGAAATCGCTTGATGAGCTTAGGCTCTGATAGAGGTTTTCGTTATTTCTTTGAAACGCAACGAAGCAAGACATATTTATATGTCATGCCAGTTAAAACGACAGTCGGATCAACTTTCAACATGAGAGTTTGATTCTGGCTCAGAACGAACGCTGGCGGCAGGCTTAACACATGCAAGTCGAACGAGAAACCATCTTCGGATGGCAGACAGTGGCAGACGGGTGAGTAACGCGTGGCAACCTACCTTTTTCTACGGAACAACAGTTGGAAACGACTGCTAATACCGTATACGCCCTCCGGGGGAAAGATTTATCGGTGAAAGATGGGGCCGCGTTAGATTAGCTAGTTGGTAAGGTAATGGCTTACCAAGGCGACGATCTATAGCTGGTCTGAGAGGATGATCAGCCACACTGGGACTGAGACACGGCCCAGACTCCTACGGGAGGC
>JAHDCL010000060.1 GCA_020629875.1 Hellea sp. | reverse complement strand
GCTTCGGCATTATCGCCGCCCTTAGCATCCGCATCATTTAAAACAGTAATCTTCATCGAATTGTTCCGCTAATTATCTTTGGACACGTCCTGAGCCGTCACCACCCATGAGGGCTTCAACTTCACTAACATTTACGCGGTTAAAGTCACCCAAAATAGAATGTTTAAGTGCGCTGCCGGCAACAGCAAATTCTAAACTTTGTTGGCGGTCGTCATAACGGTTTAGGCCTGCGATGAAGGCGCTGGCAAAGCTATCCCCGCCGCCAACACGATCTACGATGTCTGTCAGTTCATATTTCTTGGAAAGCAGGAAGCCATTCTCTCGGTCGCGCATGCAGGCTTGCCATCCATTAATATTGGCGTTGACAGCGGCCCGCAAGGTAATGGCGATTGTGGACATTCCCGGATAGATATCGAGTACCTTTTGAGACAATTCTTCATATTTACTCGTATCCAGATGTCCGCTGCCGCTTTCTACATCGACATCGACAGAAATACCCAGCGACTTTTGGCAATCCTCTTCATTGGCTATACCCACATCAATATGTTTGACTAAATCGCGCATAACCTCAGGGGCAGTCTTTCCATATTTCCAGAGTTTACCTCGGAAGTTAAAATCACAAGAGGTTGTCACCCCCGCCTTTTGAGCTTCCTTCACACATTCGAGCGATAGATCAGCAGAGTCCTGAGACAAGGCTGGCGTAATGCCTGTGATGTGTAACCATTTGGCTCCTTTGAAAATTGTGGGCCAATCAAAATCCCCAGACTTACACTGGCTAATGGAGGAATGCGCGCGATCATAAATCACTTTGGACGGACGCTGATTAGCCCCTGTTTCTAGATAATATATTCCCACGCGCTCACCTGAGCGTTTTACATTTGACGTATCCACCCCCAGCGCACGCAGAGAATTTATCGCATTTTGTCCGATATCATTATCCGGAAGTGCCGAGATAAATCCCGCATCAAAACCATAATTGGAAAGAGAAACAGCGACGTTCGCCTCCCCGCCCCCAAAGGTGGCCTCAAAGGACGGGCTTTGGAAAAAACGCTCATAGCCGTTTGTTCGCAGGCGAAGCATGATTTCGCCGAAACTCAAAAAATCTGTCATTTAATAGTCCATTTAAGATTGCGCGATTGCAATCGCGTCTTTTGCTAGTTGTGTGATAGCGCCGAAGTCACCCGCCGCAATCGCATCTTCAGGCGTAAGCCAAGATCCGCCGCAGGCAAGCACCGCTGGCACTGCAAGGTATTCATGTAAATTCGTGGGGCTAACGCCGCCGGTAGGCATAAAGCGCACGTCGCGAAATACTGATGATAGCGCCTTGAGGATTTTTGGCCCACCGACAAGAGATGCTGGAAATAGCTTCACAGTACGCAGTCCCATATTCCAAGCTTGTTGCAATTCAGTTGCCGTCGAAATGCCGGGCAGAATCGGAATGCCCGCATCATTAGCTACTTTAACCGAGGCTGGATCTAACCCAGGAGACACGATGAAGTTTGCGCCGCGCCGAATAACGTCTTGGCTTTGCTCTGCACTCAGAACGGTCCCTGCACCCACATGAGCATGAGGGAATTCATTTGCGATAGCTTCGAGACAATCAAGCGCAACATCCGTGCGCAAGACGACTTCAAGAACATCCAATCCGCCCTCAAGCAAGGCTTCTGAAATCCTCAAGGCGGTGTCGACATTCTCCGACTGGACCAAAGGTACAACACGTTTTGCTTCAAGGGTCTTTATAAGGTTTTCTGACATAGATATGCTTTCAGAGTTCGGTTTTAGGTTTGAAAATTTCGTAGGAACGCCCCCACTCCATGACCATCTCAGGCCACTGCCTAAGCGGATCATCATCGATACCTCGAAAGCCAAATCCATGGCCTCCATGATCAAATATATGAAGAGAAACGGGTGACCCTGCTTCTCGAAAAGCACCATAAGCTATTAAAGAGTTTTCCACAGGCACGGCTTTATCATCGCTTGTATGCATCAAAAATATTGGAGGCAGACCTGCAGGCGGAGACGTTTCAACAGAATAGGTTCTTCGCGCATTTATAGGCGCATTTTTTCCAACCATATTCTGACTGGTCGAACCATGGGTAAATGGCTGGGTTAAAGTGATAACAGGATAAACTAGGACACCTATATCAGGCCGCGCCGAAATAGCATCAATCGAGTCGCTAGCCTCATAAACATCTTTATCATAGCCGGTTAGCAACAAACCCGCCAAATGCCCGCCTGCTGAGAATCCCATGACCATTACACGGTCAACTTCTATCCCGTCCTCTGCTGCGCGAGAACGGACCATCCTGAGTGCGCGTTGCGCATCTTGCAAGGGTGCGTCAGGTCCAGCGGCCCACCCTTGATGCGGCAGACGGTAAGATAAAACATATACTGTCACCCCCTGGCGGTTAAACCAGCGCGCCCCTTCAAAACCTTCTTTTTCGACGACAACATGCTTATACCCACCCCCTGGAATAAGTAACATTGCAGAGCCATCTGATGTCTCTGGTTTAAATATGGATAATGTAGGCCGAGTAACATCTAACTGCGCACGATCAGGAAGGTCGAAAACGTTTTCTCGTTCTACATAACGTTCGTTTAATCCTTCAGGAACTCCTCCCGGAGGGAATTGAGGCCAAATTGGAATAGTTTCATCTGGCTGTCGGTAGAGGTCAACGATAAGAGAGTTATCAGGCTTATCTGATGTGACATCTTGAGACTGACCTAAACTAACTGGCTGACAACCCGTTAGGTAAATGACCAACATATAAAACAACAAACGCATTGAAATTTTAAAAAATGGCCGGAAGCGCTAATGAAATCTGTGGAACGAAAGTAATAAGCATCAACGCTAAAACTAATGCCAAATAAAATGGCCAAATGGTTTTTATTGCCTCTTCAACTGGAACTTTCCCGACGGCGGCACCAACAAACAAAACAGAACCAATAGGCGGAGTGACTAGTCCAATTCCAAGATTCAACATCATGATGATACCAAAGTGAACCGGATCCACACCCACTGCCATAACGATGGGTAAAAGTATAGGTGTCGTGATGACAATCAGAGGTGACATGTCCATAAATGTCCCCAGAACTAACAAAATGACATTTACGATTAGCAGAACTAATATCGGATTATCTGTGGTCGCCGTAATGAGGTTAGCCAGTTGTGTTGGGGCCTCAAGGATCGCCAAAGCGTAACCGAAAGCCGTCGCGGAACCGATTATCAACATGACCATCGCAGTGATTTTTACAGACTCTTTTGCCGCGCCAAAAAGCGATTTTAATCCCAGAGTTTTATAAGCAAACAAGCCAATCAGCATCGTGTAAATTACTGCGATTGACGAGCTTTCTGTCGCCGTAAAGATACCTGATAATATCCCGCCCATGATTATTACAGCGGTCATCAAGCCGGGGATCGCAAACAACAAAGCTTTAAGGAAGCTACGCCAGCCAGGGAAGCGGCCTGGAACATAATTACGCCTTACCGCGATACGCCAAGCAACAAACATTAGAAGACCAGCCGTTAAAATGCCGGGCACAATACCCGCTAAAAATAGGTCTCCAATAGAGACACCCATGCCAGAAGCGGCCGAATAAATGATCATGTTGTGAGAAGGAGGAATAAGAAGGCCGACAATAGCTGCCGTGACAGTTACATTAACCGCGTAGTCCCCATCATAACCCTTCTCCTTCATCAATGGCATAAGTGTTGAGCCCATGGCTGATGCGCTTGCAATGGCGGATCCCGAAACGGCGCCGAATAAAGATGATGCTCCAACATTTACAAGACCAAGCCCACCGCGAGAGCGCCCAAAGGCGCCTTCAGCAATTTGGACAAGACGCTCCGCTATCCCCGATCGATACATGAGGTCGCCCGCAAATATGAAGAATGGTATCGCCATCAGGGAGAAAATACTGACGCCCGCAGCCATCCGCTGGAAGACGACCACCATAGGAATATCAAGCACCAAGAATGTAGCCATCGCGGATCCGAGCAACGCAAATGCAACTGGCACGCCCATGGCAAGCAAAACAACTAACACCAAGAGAAGAACTAAAATTTCCATCACTCTATTCCTTCCATCAAACTCGGGGTAGTTTGACCTGTGTCCGCGCGGACATCTTTTTCCGGATGTAGGATATGGTCTAAGGAAAATAGCGAAATCAGAGCTCCCGTGATAGGAATGGCCAAATAGGCGACTCCTCGCGGCAAGCCTAAGGACGGTATAATATGTGACCATGTTCGGACAACAAGCTCACCGCCCCACCAGAGCATAGCAAGTCCGCACAGCCCCACAATCACATGGGACATTAACTGCATTTTTTTTCGTGGGCTTGCAGAAAGTGCGTTTTCTAAGGCGATAATCCTGATGTGAAACTTCTCTTTTACGCCAGCTGCGCCAGCCAAAAATACGAACCAAATCATCAGCGTGAGCGCAGCCTGCTCAGACCAAGAAGGGCTGGAACCTAAAACAAAACGGCCAAAAACTTGCCATCCAATAATAAAGGTCATCAACAACAGAGCCGATGCTGATAATATCAGCAGAAGCTGCGAGGAACGATTAGCCAATCGAGACAATAATTTTTTAGACATTAAAACTCCATCGCTTCGATTTTTCGAACCAAGGCTTTTTGTTGATTGGAAATCATATATCGATCCCAAACGGGCCGCATCTTTTCGCTGAACAATGAAAGATCAGCGATGTCATTAACTTTCGCCCCTGAGCGTAATAGCGTTGATTTCGCGTTTTCAACTCGCGCATCCCAAAGCTCACGCATGTAATGCACGGAGTCCTTAGCTGTTTGCTTCACAAGCGCTCGATCACTCTTAGAAAGTTTATTCCATCGACTGAGGGACATCATTAATATTTCGGGCGCCATGACATGCTTTGACAGACTGTAATAAGGAGCAGCCTCAAAATGGCGTGTACTATGATATGATGGCCAATTATTTTCGGCACCATCAATCACGCCTTGAGATAAAGCTTGATAAACCTCTCCGAAAGACATCGGAACCGCATCAGCCCCCAATGCCTTGATCATCGAAACATAAAGATCGGAGTTTTGAACTCGAATCTTCATGCCTTTCATATCCGCAGGCGTATTAATCGGACCTTCGATATTATAAAAACTTCGAACTCCTGAATCGTAAAAGCACAATCCGACAAGCCCGTGAGGCTTTAGGGCCGCCAATATCTCTTCTCCGTAATCGCTATCGAGAGCCCTTCGCATATGACTGGTGGATCGAAAAAGGAACGGCAATGACGCAACCATAGTCATTGGCTCGACTGAATTTAAAGGCGCTATTGGGACGCGGTTCAAATCCAAACCACCAAAGGTCGTTATCTCGATAGTGTCACGCTCTGATCCCAGCTGCCCACCTGCAAACATTTTTACATCAAAGCGCCCATTGCTGCGCGAATGTAGGAGCTCTCCCATTTTTACGACAGCTTGAACTGTGGGGTAATCCATAGGGTGAGCATCTGCGGCCAAGAGCGTACGGCCTTTGGCGCCCCCGCCGCATCCAGTCAGCACAACACCCGCCAACCCAGCGGTTATGAAATCACGCCTGTTCTTACCCACCTCATTAAGGCCAAATAATTTATTCATCCGGTCCTCCCCATGCTTGAAGCCAAATTACTCGCCTCATTCCGTGCCCGCAGGTCCATATGGTAACCGGTGTCATAAATAATGCAATAGTTAGTTTGTTTTTATGATATCTCGACAAATCGACCGTATATTAAGGCCGCTCTCGGCTACCTTAATGTTCCCAGCGCTCGTTTAAAAGAGACGCTTCGCCACCTGAAAACTTTACCTCAAAGGCGGGATCTTTTGGCTTACCTTGCAAAAAGAACTCATAAATGATCGACTTATCTTTCTGAACACTCTCGATGATACGCGCAGGCATGTCACCACCTGACGCCTTGAGAGCAAGCACTCGTACGGACTCCGGAACAACCTCAAACGCCAAATCCCGCTGAATTTCAACAATTTCTGGACCATCTGATGTCATTAGAACATCAAACTCGAGCTCGGAGCCATCAGTCAACTCCCCCTCGATATCGTAATATACTCGCCCGCTTCTCGTTTTCTTTTGAACTTCTAGCGGTTGAAACCCGTCTCGCGCAGATAAAACGAGAGATAGAACCTCCGCAGGCAAATCACCGACGGAAACCTCTTCGATAATCACATCGCCTTGGGAAATATCGGGCGACGATGAAGGCGAACAGGCCATTAGCCCATAGAAAGATGCGATTAGAATTAAATTAGGTAGTCTCATTTTAAGTTCCCCATTGGTTAAAAGGTACGGTTGCAAAAATTTCTCTTTCCGCTTTGCGCGGATCATTGACGGCCCTGGTCTCTCGCCCAAAAACCATCGTCTCTCGTGAGGGCAAACTATGTCTAGCCCAATTGGGCAATTGAGCATGATTTGGATTACCGGTGCGGGCGAAAGCGATGAAGGCATTGGATAGTTGAGACGCAACGCGCTGCGCTGCAGCACCTGAACCTGTAAGTGACCCCTCCCCTTCGAGATTATTAAATGCGTGAGCAATATCAATTGTATGAGGCGCGCCCCATTTCCCATTGTCCTCTGGCGAAGGAAGGTCCATTTGATAAACCCAAGTTGGAGCGCCTTGACGAGCACGTGCGTCAGATTCCTCAACTTGCCCACGCCAAGATCGGCTAGCAGTGGTCGCCTTAAAAAAAATTTGAGTCGCTGAATCTTCAGGGTAGATAGCCCGATACTTTTGTATAACCATCAAGGGGTTTATATCCGCACGCATGTGCCGAACTAAGCGTTCGGGTAGTCTCTCCCAGTCGAGGCTAAAACTATCAGGCTCTCGACGTCCGATCAGGTTGCGGGTTTCGTCTTTTGTATTCCCCAAAATCATCGGAATTTCTGCAGATTGCTCTGGAGCAGTCGGCCAAAACGGATGCCTTTTTAAAAGACGTTCATCTAATACGGGGCCAAAATAAAGACGCCGTTCAGGATTAACCGGATCAGCTATAGACAATGCATCGACGAGCTTTTCTGCGCTAACTTTTCGCAAACCTTCGCTATTCAGAGGGTCAATTGAAAGCTCGTCTAGGTAAGCTAACGCCCGTCGCTTTCCATTAAGAGGACCACTAGCTGTGACTTGCTGCCCACTCATGGTCGCGGCGCTGTGAAACAAGCCCTTTGCCGCGGGCGCTGCCATTAATGTCGCAATTTTTGCCCCGCCTCCAGATTGACCAAATACCATAATCCTAGAAGGGTCGCCGCCAAAAGCAGATGCATTGTAACGCACCCACATAAGCGCCAGTATAAGGTCCCACATACCTGCATTCCCAGAATCGGGAAAGTCATCATTCAATAACCCCAGAGAGAGATATCCCAAGGCGTTTAGCCGGTGATTTACCGTGATAACGACTACGTCCCCCTGCTTTACAAGGTTAGCTCCATCATAAAGAGGGTCAGAACCAGACCCAGCCGCATAAGCCCCGCCGTGAAAATAGACCATGATGGGACGATTACCACCATCAGCTATTCCCGCTGTCCAAACATTTAAAAACAAGCAATCTTCACTTTGCGGCCCCACGTCCCCGCGCTGAGGGCAAGCCGCGCCATATTTATCTGCCATTTGCACCTTTTCCCATGGCTGAGGTGGTGTAGGCTTTTGAAAGCGGGTCAGGCGCGTATCTGAACCATATCGCACGCCCTTAAACACGGCGACTCCGTCAGACTTATAGCCTTTAACGGGCCCATATTGTGTTTGGAGAATAGGTGTTTCACTAATTGGAGAGACATGTGCAGCGGGCTCGTGTGCCTTTGAACAAGAAGGAAGCCCAGCCAATAGAGTCACGCCCGAGATACCCGCTAAAGAATCGCGACGTGTCATATCCATGGTAGCCTCTCCCCTTGCAAATTAACGCGCCTGCCACCCACCATCTACGGGCAGAACTACCCCTTGAGCATAATCAGAGGCCCTGGAAGCAAGAAAGACAACGGCCCCGCTTAAGTCTGAGGGTTTCCCCCAACGCCCACTTGGGATACGTCCCAATATCTCGCTATTGCGCTTTTCATCAGCCTGTAAAGCAGCCGTATTATTTGTCGCAAAGTATCCAGGCGCAATGGCGTTGACGTTAATATCATGAGCAGCCCATTCATTCGCCATGGCCTTAGTCAATCCACCCACACCAGATTTAGAGGCGGTGTAAGACGGAACGCGAATTCCGCCCTGAAATGTTAGCATCGACGCAATGTTGATTATTTTCCCTGGCATTTCCTTCTCTACCAAGTGACGGGCGAAAGCTTGAGAGAGAAAAAACAGCGTTCGAAGATTAACATTCATAACGCTATCCCACTCATCCGGGGTAAAATTTATTGCCTCATTGCGTTTAATAATACCCGCATTATTGACGAGGATGTCAGCGCGCCCCAAGGCCTCGTCTGCTTCCGCCACTATCTCAGCTACGTTGTCAGCAGATCCCAAGTCAGTCAAAATCGTGTGCGTTTTAACACCCTCTTTTGCAATCAACTCACGCGTTTGAGCCGGGTCTGAACGCCCTATTAACGCAATATCAGCTCCGGCTTGAGCCAAAGCCACAGCCATGCCCTGCCCTAACCCCGTATTTGCGCCGGTGACGAGCGCGGTCTTTCCACTTAGATCAAACATATTCATCACTGCAGCTGACAGATATCGCAGACACTCAGGTCTGTGTAATCAAGGTTTTCGCCGCCCATACCCCAAATAAAGGAGTAAGCGCGGGTACCAGAACCCATATGAATTGACCAAGGCGGGGAAATAACCGCCTCCTCATTTTCCATAACAATGTGCCTGATTTTATCTTCTTCACCCATAAAGTGGAACAAGCGCGCATCTTCAGCTAAATCGAAGTAGAGATACACCTCGGAGCGACGATCATGCAAATGCGGCGGCATAGTATTCCAAACACTACCCTCTGACAGAATGGTCAATCCGAGCAATAGTTGACAGGATTTTGCGGTTGTTGGAACAATATATTGATAAATAATTCGCTCATTACTTTCAGCCAGTGAGCCTCTCTCCAGCGGGACAGCCTCATCAATCGAAATCTTGACAACTTCATAAGCTTTGTGAGCTGGGGTTGAGAGCAGGTAATATTTTGCCGGGTTTTTAGCATCATCAGACGCAAATATTACTTCTGCCGTTCCCATTGGAATGTAGAGGCCATCGAGTTTCTTTAAGTCATATTTCGTACCATCAATCGAAACCGTACCCGAGCCTCCACCAATGTTAATCACGCCCAACTCTCGGCGCTCCAAAAATGGGTGCCCCTCCGCTGAAGCGGGCTGCGTTTGCTTGGTCAATGTTAGAGCCTCTTTTACAGGCGCCGCCCCGCCGATCACAAATCTCTCATTGTGGGAATAATTCAGATTAATTTCGTCAGAAACAAATAAACCTGAAACGATATGCCGATCTCGCAATTGCTCATTACTTGCACCCTCCATCATATCCGGATGGGTGGCATGATATGTCTTATTAAACAAAATACTCTCCTAATTTTGCGACACGGTAACCGGTGTCATTATAAACGTCCAGTGATTTCTGACACGAAAACCAAATTTATGTTGCGATATGCGCGGTCGAGTCCCTCACCATCAAGTCGAGCGTTACCGCATCCGGAATGTCTTTAAGATCACCTTCCTTCAACTTATCAGTTTTCAATAAAAGCTCTGCTGCACTCCTGCCGACTTCTTGTATTGGCGAGCGAACAGAGGTCATCGCTGGCCATACTCGGGACACCATGGGCGTATCATCAAACCCAACAACAGATAAATCCTTAGGAATTCTCACCCCTGCTTTACGCGCTGCGAAATAGACACCCACGGCCATCTCATCGTTACCTGCGAATATTGCCGTTGGGCGGTCCTTTGCGAGCAATAACTTTGTCGCGCATTTAACACCGGAGTCAAAATTATAGGCACCCTCAGCAATCATATTTGGAGCCAACTCCAAATCGAATTCTCGCAACCCCTCAATAAAGCCTAATCGACGCTGATGTGTTGACATGAAACTCTCAGGACCATGAATGTGTGCAATTTTTCTATGCCCCAATTGCACGAGGTGCCGCGCAGCTAACCGCCCCCCTTCAGCATCATCAGTTTTAATTTGCTTGGCGCGGTCAGAAGTATTCACCGAAGCAATACGCACAAAGTGCTGCTTTCTCTCGCGCAATGCGGCCGCTAATTCCTCATCTTCGGAAACTGATGGCACAAAAATCAAACCAAAAGGATTATGTAAGCGAACAAAAGCCAAAATTTTGTCGTGATAATCTGGTTCAGAACGGTCACAGGGCCTTAGAACGATTTGATATTGCGTACCCTTGAGAGCACTCAAAACACCACGCTGAATATTCACGATATATTGCGGACTAGGGTTATCATAAATCAAGGCAATCAAAGTCGAACGCCTAAGCGCCAGCGCCTGCGCCTGCGGGTTAGGCACGAATCCGTACTCTTTAATTATTCTTTGAATTTCCAGGCGTGTTTTCTCTCGCACTGTCGAAGGTGCATTTAAAACACGTGAAACCGTCTTTTTAGACACCCCCGCCATGCGAGCAATATCATTTATTGTGATAGTCCCTTCACTGCGCTGTATTGTCATTCAGGCTTTCCCTCGAAAGTGTCTGTGTTGGAGAAGATATCGAGTTTCTATATCAGGTTCCACGCGCTTTTACACCGGAATCTAAAACCTTTGGCGACCTGGGCGTCATCGTCTTCAAATCCCAGTCATTCGGATTAAATTTACGTGCGGTAGGCTCGACCACAGGATACCCACCAACCTGCTCTTGGCTGTCAATAATTTCGCCCCGTCCTTCTGCTGTATCAGCTAAAACTCTCACGTCATGCTTATCACGATCCCATGGCCTTGCTCCAGCATTCTTCAGAACATAACGCTCAACATCTTCAGGAGCCATCGCAATAACACCACCGGGTAACTCAAGAGCAGAACTATCAATAATTTTGGCGCGGCTTGTTGTATTTCGTCCTATCATCGGAAGAGGATTTCCCCACTTGTCGACTGCAAGGTTGTCTTCCAAGCGCAGATTTAAATCACCATCACCACCCAGAATTACCAAAGGCAAGCCCTCGGCCGTGTCGGGCCCGGCCCGCATTACATTCCCCTTCGCAATCATGCCGCCCGTCACCGGCGGAACATCGCCCCACTCTAACCCTTGGAGGTTATAGTGTATTGCGCGTTGACCTGGATTGTAGATGAAATTGTTTACGATAGCCCCCTGAACTCCACCTTTAAACAAAGGACTACGTTCAAAATTATGAGCATATAGATTACCGTAGATCAAAATGTCGGTCACATTGTCATGAATGAGAGACCCTTTAGAATGCTCGCCTTTCGCATGGGTCGAATTCGCAAGCCCCTCTGCAATAATATTATTTGTAAAAGCGATTGTTCCTGACGTACCTGCCCGCCATTCGTCTATAGACTCACCCGTAAAACGTGACCCCGACGCCGAGAGATTTTCATCTGTTGCCCAACTCAAACTACAATGGTCAACAATAACGTTATGCGCACCGATAGTTGTGATAGCATCGATATCTCGGCCGCTTCTGTAAGCTTGCCCGAGGTCACCAGGCCTAATGCGCAAATGCTGAACAATCACCTCATCTGCCGCAATGATAATGCCACCGCGAATGAGGGATATACCCGGCGAGGGAGCCGTCTGCCCTGCAATTGTTAGATTCGGATTATTTATCCGCAACTCCGCTTCTTCGAGATCAATGACACCACCAACCTCGAACACGATGATACGTGGTCCTTCTGCGGAAACAGCCTCTCGCAAAGATCCAGGGCCATCATTTGCCAATGTTGTGACGCGAACAATTTCGCCACCCTGGCCCCCTTTAACCTTATCTGCCCAACCCGTTGGCCCCATCCACGGCGCCTCAAGGACTTGCGCCTTAGACGGAACTGAAGCGTTATTCGTGGATAATGAGTCACCAGAGCACGCTATAAGAGCCATGGCGGCCCCACTAAATAAGAACGTACTTAGAAAGTTGAGCTGAAATCGTGACATACACATCCCCTTTTATAGCAATTTCATCGATTTAGATGATTATTGTCTGGTAAAATGACACCGGTGTCCTTAAAAGTAAAGTAAATTAAGAACTCCTTTGTGACACAAGAAAGAATGGCTGATTATGACTCTAAGCTTGCAAGCAGCAAACGCGATAGCCACTGCATTTACTAAGGCTCGATTAAGAGGCGAAAAGATACAGGATTACCCAGGTCAGCGCCCCGCCACTTTGACCGAAGCTTATGGCATCCAAGATGCCGCCATCGAATTGTGGCCAGAAAAAATTGCGGGCTGGAAAGTGGGCGGAATTAACGGAGAGCCCGCTGAAAGACTAGGCGTTGAAAAATTGGTCGGCCCAATTTTTGAAAACCAAGTTTTTAGAGCCGATAACAATGTTATAAGCATGCCTGTTTTCAAAGATGGCTTCGCAGCTGTCGAAGCTGAAATTGTCTTTATTATCAACAAAGACGCCCCATCGAGTAAAACGGAATGGAGCCTTTCGGAAGCCAAGACGATGATTGGCGCAGCGCACATAGCCGTTGAAATAGCGAGCAGCCCCTTTTCAAAAATAAATGACTTAGGCCCTCTCGTGACAATTTCCGACTTTGGGAACAATTACGGCCTCATCATTGGTGATGAGTTGAAAGATTGGGAGAGCCTAAAAACAAAGAAGAGCTCTATTGAAACGTTAATTGACGAACAATCAGTTGGCACGGATAGCCCCCCTCATACCGGTGGCCCCCTAGAATCGCTGCGTTATTGTCTTGGAAACACGGCGCTTCGTGGACGTCCTCTTGTAAAAGGTGATGCGATTTCAACCGGCGCAATCACGGGCGTCCATCAAGCATACGTCAATCAGACCAGCGTTATTCGGTGTAGCGGCGCCAACGACATCGCCCTCAAACTGACAGCAAAGTAAATCGCCCTCGACTGTACCGGGTTAACGCAAACCCTATAAATGATACCATCAAGTTGGGTCATTCTGATTACCCAACGGCAGCACCTATAACAACGCCTTTTTATGGGTCAAATCAGCTTAGGAATAATTCGGGGTCGAGGCGCTCCCCCTAAAAGCTGTCCCGCGCATACGACTTCCCAAAGGAAAATCAGGCAGGTCGTAGATTCTGCTCGCTGCAATACCGTGCGGCGGCTATTCTTCATTCGCTCTCTTAATTACAACTTTGCACAAAAAAGCCCGGCCAAAATTTGGCCGGGCAATATTTATTAGCCTTGGGAAAAAGACTAATACTTGTAGCGAACGCCAAACAGGAAGTTACGTCCTGTATGATGATACACTGTAGGAAGATTCAGACGGTCAAAGGTTTGATGTTCAAACTCATCAGTGAGGTTAATCGCCTCAAAAGAGACTTCAAAATTATCGTTGATCGTGTAGGAGCTAGCAAAATCAAGGTTAAAGGTCGAAGCCACCCCGCGTTCTTCACGTCCATCACTACTGCGCGCTGCCCGTGTTTGATAGGCGTCACGGTATGATCCAGAAATCCGCGCTGAGAATTTGTCATCCTCATAATAGACGGTTGTGTTATATGACACTGGAGAGATATTCGAGATTTCTTCAGAGTCTACATAGGTCAAGTTGCCCGTAAAGCCGAAGCCTTCAACAGGAAGGAAGGTGAATGGCTGTTGATACACAAGCTCTACACCCGTCACAGAGGCGCCGTCACCATTCTGAATTTGGCTAACAGCCACTAGTGGATCTTGCCCACGTCCTAATAGCTCGCCAAGAGGGCTGGTCGCTCCAGCAACACCGGTCGGCAATCCAGTCTCACTAAAGGGCACTAAGACCTCAGCAGATTCCTGGAAAAATGACTTGATGTCTTTGTGGAACAGCGAGACCGCCAATAAGGCTTCCTCGGCAAAGTAATACTCAGCACTTAGATCAAAGGCTGTCGCGCGGAATGGATCCAAGCCCGGGTTACCCTGACTTAATTCAAATGGGTCGTCTGGCGTTCCAAGTCCGTTAAAGGTGTCCAGACTTCCGCCTGGCGTCAAATCACCCAATTCTGGGCGTGCCATAACTTTTGAGACGCCCGCTCGCAGCCAGAACTGATCGGTAGCCTCGAATACTGCGTTAAAGGATGGAAGAAAGTCATTATACTCTCGCTCTACCGTAACAAGCTCAAAGCCATTTGCGCCGTTCAGGTAACCTGAAGAAGCTGTTTTTGTCTCAACATAACGTGCGCCCACATCACCTCGGACAGGTCTTCCTGCAAATTCACCTTCAAACTCAGCTTGAACATAGCCGCCAAGGCTTTCTTCGCTAACCAACCGGTTGCTCTGAGGACGAGATGAAATGTCGCCAGTCTGAGCCTGAATATTGGTCAGAGATAAAAGCCCATCAATATCGCCGCCAAGCCAGGCGGTATCCACGCTGGCACCTAGGCCATCACCGAAGCCGGAAACAGTTTCTGATAAATCAGCTGTAATAGCAGGGGAAGCCGTAAAGCCGGGCAAATCTGCGATATCGCCACCAAGACGAATTTCATTTGTTTCAAAGTCATAATTTTTGAAGCTAAGTCCCGCGCTGACCGTCAGATTATCCTTCCAATCATATTCCATATCACCACGGATGGTCTCGAAATCATTGCTAGACCCCTGCGGACGATTACGCCACTGCGTCAGCAAGTAGGAGTTTGCAGAAGCGACATCAAAATCACCAAAACTAACCGAGGGGAGTTCCAAATCATTACGGAAATCAATCGAGTATCCAGAAACGGGACTCGCGGCGTCGAAGAAGAACGTTGCCTGTAGCGGGTTGCTAAATTCCGAAGACGACATACCGGCAAACAATGTGCCGTTCAGCCGATCCGAAAACTGATGCTCGATTTCACCTGAAAACTGCTTGAATTCAGTTGTGAAATCATCACGACGCGTTTCAGAACGAGCGGGGATAATGCCGTTACTTACGTCTGCAAGAATATCAGCCTGCAAATAGTCCACTACGCCAGCTCCATTAACATTAAAGTCAGTCACAGCGAGATTATCTGTGTTCGAGCGGACAAATATTTCCAGGAAGTTTTCTTGGCGACTTCCATCCAACTCTGAATATAAACCATCGAAGGTGATTGTCGTATTATCGGTTGGCTGGAACTGCAGAGCCCCCGTAAGCCCCAAACGCTTCTGGTCATAATTCAATCTACCATAGCGAGGAATACGTGGATAATAGGCGTTAAAGAGCGTTTCGCAGTCTCCCGTTACATCCCCTGCACATGTTTGTCCGCCAACTGAACGGAAAGTTCCGCGATCATCAAAGCGCACTGAAGAGAACCCCTCTTCAGTGATAGTGCGATCTTGATACGCGATAGACATAGTTGCCCCGACAGTCTTGTCAGGATTGGTGTAAGATAGAAGTCCCGTTAAGCGCGGTGAAACGTCTTCATTTAAATCATTATACATACCTTGAGCGGATGCGGAGAACGTTAGTCCGGAGTCATAATCAAATGGCCGCGCTGTACCAAGCTCAACATTCGCCCCTAAAGACCCCTCTTCTACAGAGGCTGATTGCGATTTGCGAACGACAAGTTCGTTAAACAGTTCCGCCGCGAAGGTATTAAAGTCGAAAGAGCGACTTCGGTTTGTACCTCCGGAGGCATCAGAACCACCACCTGTCGCCAGCGCTTCCATCCCATTGATCCGAACACGCGTGAAACGGCCATCAAGTCCGCGGACAGTAATGCGGCGACCTTCTCCAGCTTGACGGTCAATGGCAATGCCAGGGATACGCTGTAAAGATTCAGCAAGATTTAGATCTGGAAAGTCTGCAATATCTTCGGCCACGATGGCGTCCACAAATCCCGTTTCATCTCTTTTTATACTTAGCGCCTCGGCCAAGGACTGCCGGAAACCGGTAACAATTATTTCATCTTCTAGGGTCTGGTTAGTCTGCGCCAACGCCATTCCTGGCGTCAAAACAAATGCAGAAATTGCAGCTCCCAGAAGCATTTTGTTGTGAAAACTCTTATACATTACATGATCCCCTAAATGGTTATTATTTTTTGACACCGGTGTCATTAATTTTGGATATACTTAACATTCCTCATTTTCAAGCGTTATTTTGAAAATTTGTAAGATTTCATGCTCAGGTGTGACTTGAAAGACACAAAAAGACTGTATCAAGGCGCTCGAACCTATCGTAACAAACCTAAGGATTTATTGCAGAGAACTAGCGGAATACGCGACTTTGGCTGTCAAGCGAAGGTAAACTATCTGACTGCCAATGATTTTGAGTTGTCAAATTCCCGCAACTCATTGGAGAGCAACTTTTTAACCCATCGCAACCTTAGCAGCTAATCTTGGCCCTCTCCCCCTGGCTCCAATATTGAATTCTGAAGTGAGGCCGGAAAATTCATATCGTCTCGAGACAACGTACATTAAAAGCGCCTATATTTGACCGCGGCGCTCTCCGCAGGTAGTTCGCCTAGCTCCTCTTGACGATGTACCTAATCTTACGCGAACATCGCCCTCGGCTTCGCACCCCTCACGCCCGCATTTGGTGGCAACATATAGCTTGCTGATTCTCTCTCAACTCTTGCTGGTTTTTGCGATGAATGGTGCCAAATTTTCAATGACCTCACTGGCTACAAATGCGT
>JAHDCL010000059.1 GCA_020629875.1 Hellea sp. | reverse complement strand
GATATCCCGCCAGCACTCATACAGGTGAGTCATCCCCAAATGTCCAAGCCTATGAGGGGCGAGCACCAAATAGACGCCGCAGATAAATTCTATTCGCCACCTTCCTTACTTTTGGCTTGAAATAAAAAAACCGCTGAAGAACCTCAGCGGTTTTTTTTAGTTTTAAAACACAATTCAGATAGTTATTGGCCCGCGCAAACGTTAGTTCAGAGCCCCCATCAAACGCATCGATGCAGGCGTAAGGATCACGATAAACAGCACTGGTAGGAAGAACAGAATCATTGGAACTGTTAGCTTCGCCGGCAATGACGCAGCTTTTTTCTCTGCCGCCATCACCCGCATCTGGCGGTTCTCATTTGCCATAGTCCGCAAGGTGTCCCCTAAGGGTGTTCCATAACGTTCTGCTTGAATGAGTGCTGTCGCAACCGCACGAATACCTGCATGGTTATTTCTCCGCGCGAGATTTTCATAGGCCATACGGCGACTGCTTAAGAACGACAGTTCCGCTGTGGTCAGGGAAAATTCTTCGGCTAATTCAACGGAGCTTTCTGCCATTTCTTCGGCAACTTTGGCGAAAGCCAACTCGACCGACATGCCGGATTCAACACAAATCAGCAGTAAATCCAAAGCGTCGGGGAAGACCGGGACAATCGAGGATAAGCGCTTCCCTGCCGCGTTTTTTACATAAATTGCGGGCAGATAATAACCGAACAAGGTTAGACCAACCGTCATTGCAATGCGCTGTAGCATTTGCCACTCAGAGATATTTAACCCAACAAATAAAATGAGGCCGATTAGTAAGCCCGAGATCGGCAAAATCAGTCGAAAAATGTAGAAGGTGTATACCGGCTTCTGCCCACGCATCCCAGCTTGAGCCAGTTTGTCTTTTAGATCCGACGCCTCAAGAAGTTTCTCAAGGCTGAGCTTATCAACCATGTCCTTGATAAGTCCCTTGCTCTCGCTTCGCAGACCAGCTTGTTTATTCAATTGCTCC
This sequence comes from Hellea sp., assembly GCA_020629875.1. Classification (GTDB taxonomy): domain Bacteria; phylum Pseudomonadota; class Alphaproteobacteria; order Caulobacterales; family Maricaulaceae; genus Hellea. The sequence continues at coordinate 15,850 of JAHDCL010000059.1, read as the reverse complement.
ATGCGATTGGCGCGCATGCCCTCGCGGGCTTTGGATACAGAATCCATCCGCTTTTTGAGCTTATCGCCTTCCAGTAATGGACTAATGAGAGTGTAGAGAGTGGCGGCAACAAGAAGCGCAACGACGATGTAAGCCGCATTTTGGAACATTGCAAGTGACTCAGCGTTCATAGCGACCTCCTTTTAAAACTTAAAGTTAATCATTTTGCGCATCATGACCGAGCCCATCACCATCATACCGGCCCCAATCATAAGGTTTCGATGCCCGGTCGGCGTGGTATAAAGCTCCGTCATATAATCTGGCGAAATAACTGTCACCAAACCTCCAACAACAATAGGTAGCGCCCCGATAATAATAGCTGACATTTTTGCTTCGGCAGATAGCGCTTTAATTTTTTCACGAAGTAACTTTCTACCGCGCAGCACAGAAGAAAGGTTAGCTAAGCTTTCTCCCAAATTACCACCTGTTGTCTTTTGAATATTCAAAACTGTCGAAAAGAAATTCACTTCCGCAATTGGCATTCGCTCATACATTTGCTCCAAGCAAACATCGAGAGGAATACCCACAGATTCACCTTCCACCACACGGCGAAATTCAGCCCCAAGCGGATCAGGACTTTCGTGAGCTATGATTTTCAGACAATCGCCTAGCGGTAATCCGGTGCGCACACCGCGCACAATAATATCCATGGCGTCAGCAAAATGGGCTGTAAACTTTTTCTGGCGCCTGTTTATAGCGCCATTTAATATAAAGCGAGGCATGCCAAAACCAAGTCCGATTCCAAGACCTAGACAGAATAGCGGCTTCATACCGAGCGCAAATGGTAAGCCTGCGGCGATGATTCCAATAACTGCGCAAATAATCATGAACGTCTCAGGCTTCATCGACCAATCAGCTTGAATCAGTCGAGCGGGAAGCGCTTTCGCCTTTTTCTTCTTAGTCTTTTGACGCTCTTCAATTTTTCCCAGTGTTTCTTCAATTTGCTTTCTACGATTTCCGCCATCCTCGGTTTTCAGCCGCGCTAAAAATCCCGAAGTCTCAGGATCTCTTCCAGATAACTTCTTAACCCGCAGATCACCTTTTGACGGGCCACTTCCCAACAGCAAGAAGCCGAGGCAAAAAACACCTGCAGCTGCGGCTAATGCTATGAGTGTATTCGGTTCCACGTTTAACTACCCGCAGCTTCCAAAGCTTCGGCAAGTTCTCTTTCAAGATTGAAATAACGGGCGCGGTCCCAAAATGCCGGACGCGCAATACCTGTCGACTTATGCTCGCCAATAATATTGCCATTCGCATCTTCACCGTCCATCTCATAAACGAGAAGGTCCTGAGAGACGATAACGTCGCCTTCCATGCCTATAACTTCAGTGATCTTCGTTATCCGGCGAGAACCATCGCGAAGGCGAGCGGCTTGCACGATCACATCAACGGAGCCGACAATCATTTCGCGAATAGTTTTTGCTGGGAGCGAGAACCCGCCCATTGTAATCATAGATTCAATACGTGAGAGAGCTTCGCGAGGTGAGTTGGCGTGGAGCGTTCCCATTGAACCATCATGGCCTGTGTTCATGGCTTGCAACAAGTCAAAGGCTTCAGGGCCACGCACCTCACCCACGATAATACGTTCGGGACGCATCCGCAGGCAGTTTTTCACCAAATCAGTCATAGTGACCTTACCCTTGCCTTCAAGGTTTGGCGGACGTGTTTCAAGGCGAACAACATGTGGCTGCTGTAGCTGCAATTCTGCAGAGTCTTCGCAAGTGATAATGCGTTCATCGGGGTGAATAAAGCTAGTCAAGCAATTGAGCAGCGTTGTTTTACCTGAACCCGTACCGCCGGAGATAATAATGTTACACTGGCAAGCGCCAATAATTTCAAGGACGCGCGCACCAGCGGGAGAGATGGATTTGAAGTTCACCAAGTCGGCCAACCGCAAAGAGTCTTTCTTAAACTTACGAATGGTAAGTGCGGGGCCATCAATCGCCAGGGGCGGCGCAATTACGTTTACACGAGAGCCGTCAAGAAGACGCGCGTCACAAATCGGGCTGGCTTCATCAACACGGCGGCCCACTTGGGACACGATGCGCTGACAGATATTCATTAGCTGGGTATTATCGCGGAAGCGAATATTCGTCTTCTGCATTTTACCGCCGGTTTCAATAAAGACGTGTTTCGCGCCATTGACCATAATATCGGCAATGTCATCACGCGCGAGCAAAGGCTCTAAAGGACCGTAACCCAGAATATCATCGCAGATTTCAGTAATGAGTTGATTTTGCTCTGATACTGAGAGGCGAACATTCCGAATAGCAATAATTTCGTCAACGATTGTCCGAATTTCTTCACGAGCCTTATCAGGCTGCATGCCTGCGAGTGCCGAAACATCAATAGTTTCGAAAAGCGCGTTGAAAATCGTCGCTTTAGTTTCATAATATTCTTCGGAAGGCTCATTGCGACCCTTGTTGCTTGGGGGCGCGACCCGAGGTTCAATCTTTTTCTCGATTGCTTTGTCTTCTGAAGGCGGAGCTTTTAGAGCCGTGCTGCCTGCTTCTGCGCGCTTGCCAAACATCGTCTGTTACGCCTTTTTTTTCTTAAATGAGAAGAGAGACTTGCTTTCCTTCTTCTTAGGTGGACCCTCTGTTTTTGATTTTGATCGCTTACCTAAAATCGACCCTTTTTTCCCGGCCCCAGAATGAGCCGCTTCGAACTTTCCTGACTTTAGACGACGAGCAATATACTCGATTCCGCTGACAGCTTGAGCGGCAGTTTTGACTTCGGTCAGCATTTTGCCATCATTTGAGGCTTCAAAATATGCCTCTGGCTCAAATCCGAGAACAAGCGCGGGCTCTAGCCCCACAGCCGCTGCGAAGTCCTTCACAGAAATCTCCGACGCCTTTGTCATTCCCGTCTTGTTGAGAATGAGAATAGGATCAGCATCATTGGGGCGTTCCGCCCGAAGAAAATCGATAAGGTTTTTAGTATTCCGCAAGTTCGCCAAGTCAGGCGTTGCCGTAATAACTACATCATCACTGCCTGTTAGAATATTCGTTGTCCATTCACACCAATAATGCGGCAAATCGAGTATCGTCAGCGGGCTAATTGACCTTATGCCATTGACAACCGCCTCATACGCTTCGGGCGTCATCACGGCTTTTTGGTTCAAAGAACTTGCTGTTGGAAGAATTGAGAGTTTCGCTGTATGACGAACCATAATTCTGTCGAGTAATGTTTCATCAAGACGATCAGGTTCCGCCAAAGCTTCTTCAAGACCCTGAGTTGCATCATAGGCGAAATCGAGACCCGTTGTTCCCCATGACGTATCCAAGTCAACTAGAGCCGTTTCCTGATTAATCGTCTCCGCCAAGCTCCAAGCGACGTTGTGCGCCAAGGTTGAAGACCCAACCCCACCTTTTGCGCCGAAGAATGCGACAACGCGCCCGACAAAGGGCTTTTCGGGGTCAGAATATAACTCGCCCATTGAACGAATAAGACTAATCGGGTGGAAGGGAGGTACAATATAATCGCTAACTCCCTTTTCCATGAGTTGGCGGTAAAGGCGAATATCGTTAGCTGCGCCGATCATAACAACCTTGGTCCCAGCATCACAAACTGAAGCCAGCTCTTCAAGCTGTGCAAAAAGCTCGGGTCCACGCATACCTGACTCGATGAGAATCAAACCAGGCGTATTCTCTTTGTGATAATATTCGATAGCTGCGGATAACCCGCCCATATAGATCTTCACATTTGTACGTTTCATACGCCAATCGCGCGTAGATTCATTTATGACTCCGGCGGTTTCCTGCCGGTCGCAAAATGCGTGAATGGATATTTGCGGCAACGCTTTATCGCCGCCTTCACGGTTAAATTCTTCCTCAAGACCAATGGCAGGTGTGATCATCGGCTGCGCGCTCGACGCCATTTGAAGCTGCGTTTGCGGCATAGTTTGCTGAGGCGCGGGCATTGGCGGCATACCTTGTGGGGCAAGACCTGGTTGCGGCATAAGCGTCGGTTGACCCGGCATAGGCTGCTGAACCGGCATCGCCTGCGGAGCTGGAATCGGTTGAGGGGCTAATATCGGTTGCGGCGCAGGCATACCCTGTGGAGACATGCGCGGCATTGGCGTAGGAGAAGGCACTGCCATAGGCGCGCCAGGTGTTGGGCTAACTATTTGTGTTGGAGTTGGTTTCATAGCACTCATCCAGTCAGATCCGTCAAAATTATTAGCTTCATTAATCAACAGCCACTTGCTGTCTGTCGGGTTGTGTCGAGGCAGTATTTTCACCTTGGATATACTTATCATAGACGGTTTGGCGACGTTGTGAGTCTGGGATTGTCATATCATATGGCTCCAAAAGCTGCCGTGGGTCGCCAATCATCGCCGCCAGATTTGCGGTGTGAAAACATCCAAAGTTATCATAAGGCTGATTTGTATAAGTATCCGTCGCATCACCAAGCTGGCGGCAATCCCTCGGCACGGTTTTTAGTGTTCGATAAGACACCACAACAGGAGCCGGGCTTCCATGAGCCACCTGATATTGTCCTGTTTGCATTGCTGCGTGGCCCAACCCTAGAGAAGAAAGGTTGCTTTGAATGAGAGATTTTGCTTGCTGTACCCCTAAGCCGGACGATGCATTACTGGGTATATTCACGTAAATCGGACCATTCCCGCTATGTCTGTAGGACTGCAAAAACTGATTCACGGCAACCTGATCGCGCGCCGATAGCTCCAGCCCATTTGGACGGGTATATAGCTCCAATCGCTCAATAGACTCAGCAACCTGTATTTTATTCTTAAAAACCGACGGGCCCGTGGAAGCTGACGGCGTGGAACAAGCCACCAAAGTGGCAGTAGCCAGCGCTAAGCCTAGCATATTTACGAGAGTTCTGTTTTGCGTTTTCATCAGGCTCTCCTTAGTCAACCACATGGCCAAACGGGCCGCTCAGAGTATCAGCGTTTATTTTTGGCTGACCATTCGCCGCGTAAATTTTATTCATCTTACCCAACAATATATTGTCGAGATCATTTGAAGGTACGAAGCCATCTAATGGCGTTTGAATTTTATCCGGATGCGTTGGATCAACCAGATAAGGCGTAACCATAATGACCAATTCGGTTTGGGTGTTCAGATCATCCCTATTCCGGAACAACGCACCAAACCCTGGTATATCTTTCGCGCCCGGAATTCCATCCGACGACTGACGACTTTCTTCCCGTATCAAACCAGCGATAACTAAGCTTCCGCCCGCGGGTAGTTCTACAACCGTATTGGCACGGCGAATACGCAGGCCAAGAATATCCGATGACAGCCCGCCCGTTTCAAAGGCACCTTCTGTCGTAGGCTCAGAAACTTCAGTCGAAATATTTAGAGATATTCGGCCTTCACTCAAGACTACGGGCGTGAAGCCAAGCGCAACACCATATGGTTTAAACTCAAACTCCCGCTGTAATTGACCGTTCTCGTCGACGAACACACCTGTCAACAGTGGGAATTCACCCCCTGATAAGAAGTTGGCTGTTTCACCAGAAATCGCCGTTAACGTTGGCTCGGCCAGGGTTCTAATTAAACCAACACGCTCGAGCGCCTGTAATCCCGCAGTGAGCGAGCGTAAATTTCCGCCCCCCGTGTTACTCCAATCGACAGATCCATCTAAACCGGCACCCGTGTTCAATGCTGCGTTACTCAGCAGGGAAACCGTAGAGTCACCCAGCTGTCCGATGGCATTAAGGTTTATACCCATTTGTTTAGTGACAGAGCGCTGCATTTCAACAATGCGAACTTTCAACAACACTTGGTCTTTACCCTCAACGGACATTAAGTTGACGATTTCGCCCTCGCCGCCACCAGCCGTGTTTTCGTCAAGCCACATCATGGCGAGCTTTTCGACACGATTTGCCATAGAGGCATTTTGTACGGACCCCGTCAGCAAGATGTTGTTATTTACCGCTTGGACATCAACTGATGCATCGGAAACATGTTGAGAAATCAAAGACTTAAGGCCATTGATGTCACGCTCCACCCGGATATCCAAACTCAGGAGCTCTTCACCGTCATGACCATAAAAATAGGCATTGGTTTGTCCTGGCTGCTTTCCGATCAAAACTGCCCTGTGTGACGTATGCACAACAGACTCGACTATATCGGGATTGGAGACAATCACATCCATCATTTTCTGCGGTAATTCAACGACGGTAGACTTGGAATAGGGCAGAACAATTGACTGACTCTTTGAGCTTTGTCCCGGCGATTGTATATTTACGGATCCAGCAGAGGCTGATTGAATGTGGCTGTAAGATCGCGTTCCAGCATCTGCATTTTTGATTGTCGCTGCCGCTAAGGCTAATGTAACGGCTGTCCCAAAAGCCAGCGTCATGAGTGTCTTGCTTGACATATTAGTTCCCTCTGATCGCCACTTGTTGAGGCTGCCCGCCTCGATAAACGGTTAAAATAGACTGCGTATCTTCTTCTTCCTTGTCGAAGGTCGCCGTCGTTGGCGCCGATGCGCGACTATTTCTAATCCCGCGCAATGTTAAGCTTAAGTCTCCTTTAGCAACGGCCTCTTGCAAGAGTTCCGCATCACCTTGCGACATTTCAAATGTTGCGGTTGAGCCAATCTTCGTGGCTCCACTTTCGGGGGAAGTTGAGAAAGTTTGGTCAATTGCAAGCACGTGAACATTTTCAAAAACTGTATCAGAGACGAAAGCCCGCTGACTTCCACCTTGATTAGCCGCATTGCGGTTACGCTGCACAGTCTGCGTCAATATGATGTCTACACGGTCGCCAGGCTGGATAAAGCCTCCTGCTGCCGTATCAACCGAGATGCGTGTCGTCACGGCGCGCATACCTGGGCGCAATAAAGCAGCCATAACTCCGGAGTCGCCCGCCTTGACCAGCTTTCCTTCGTTTATGGGCTCTCCTTGAACGATAGGGGACCGAACAATTGCGCCTAATAATTCCGCATCTGCGCCTGGACGCAAATCGTTAGATATAAAAGCTGGGCTGACCGCTTCTGCTGGCCATTGCTTCCATTCAAAAGCCGCCTCGTTCAAACGGGAACCCAGCGGGAGGTTTTGGGCAGCCACAAGGACTTTCACATATTCAACCTTTTGAATAACCGGAGCAGCCAACTTCACGGGTGCAGACGGTGCAGGGGCACCAAGCTTCTTAGCTTGCGTGAAAACAACAAAAGCCGCTACGCCAAGGCCCGCAATCAATATAAGTCTTTTGGTATCCATTATCCCTCACAGAGCCTTATTTCCCACGACATTATGGGATGATTTAATAAAGCATGGTTAATTTTTAGACACCGCATGCAAATAAAGTGTTAACTGTGTTGATATTGTGGTTAAACGCCTACAGCTTGCGTAAATATCGCGCTTTGCGGGAGCGTCATGAGTGCGCCTGCTGCCAAAGCTATTCCATAAGGCATGTTTTTCTCTTCTTTAAACATTGCTAGGGGTATTTGTGACGTAAAAATACTCACTGGAAGGAACTTTCGCCCCAGAAGTAATAATATTGCCAAAGCTGCGCCGGTCAGGGTTGTGTAACTAATATACATCGCAGCATCTGACCACTGCCACCATAAAGCCGTGGCTGCCATCAATTTTGCATCGCCGCCCCCTAACCAACCAAAGGCAAACATGGCGAAGCCGACTAAGAAGAACAAGCCACTAACAGTGAAGTGCGTCCCGAGAACCGCCCAACTTTGAAAAATAAAAGGTTGAACCAAACAAAAGCCAACGATTAATGCAAGGCTTATCCAGTTTGGAATTTTCATGGTCGTTGCATCGTTGTACGCAGCGGCAATCATTGTCACAGCAAAAATTGCAAAAATCATGAAAGTAATCAGCACGTTAAGCCTCCTAGAAATTTATCCCAAAGACTTAGCAGATTGATATTAAGATTAAGTTTCCATCACTTAATCACAGATGTTAATTAGTCGCCGCCGGCCTCGACAACTGGCAAACTGTCTTGAGCCAGATCTAACTTCTCACCGGTACCAGCGAAGCTATCACTCAGTGACTCACCTAAAACTTTTGCTCCTCCTAGGAGAGCTGCTGCTACTAAAGCAGCAATAAGACCGTATTCAACGGCAGTTGCGCCCGACTCATCGCAGATGAAATTTTTTATAAATGTCATATTTGGCTCCGCCGATGAAGGAAGGGTTAAAAAAAATGGCCGGCGTTAAGGCCGGCCATTCCGTGATAAATCTATAAAGATTTAGACTGATTGTTTAAATCAGTCACCACCGCCAGAAGCGTTAGTTGAAGCTGTTTCAGAAACACTATCAAGTGTTGAAGCTACGTCACCGAACTTATCGTCAAGTGATTTACCAAGTTGAGTTGCACCACCGATCAAAGCGACGGCGATAAGAGCTGCAATCAAACCATATTCAATAGCTGTTGCACCAGATTCGTCTTCAATAAAACGAGTAACGAGATTTTGCATAACTGACTCCCACGTATGCTAGTCTAAAATTGAGGATTATTCCTCAGTAGCAGGGTCATCCCTGTTATGGATGCTTATAGGGAGGATGGATTACCATCGATTTAAGTAACGTGGTAAACTTATGGTAAAGTTTCAGGGGATGTTTGGTGACCGGCGTCCCCGCAAGTTACAAACCGCGGTACATATATAATGTATAGATATGCAAATGGGAGCTAAATCCCTCTTTTTGTAAACGCTTCGTTCACCACATTCCCTTAAACGAATTATTCAAACGAGGAGAACTCTCATGAAAGTTGCACCTTTCAAAGCTATTTTGGCTTTTGGTATTTGCGCCCTAGCGCCGATTGCCGCTAACGCTGGTAACGCGGGCGGTCATTACAGCGTTGAGCTAAATAAGACCGAGGTGGTGTACCTGCCAGCTAATGCGGGGGCTGTTGTTGTCGGCAATCCCGACATTGCAGATGTCTCTGTACACTCCGCTAATACAATTTTTGTCGTCGGCCGCGGATATGGCGAGACGAATCTGGTTGTTTTAAATTCCGACGGTCACAAAATTATGGATGCGGACATTCAGGTCGTGAACAACCTACCCAATCAAGGGGTGCGACTTTATAATGCGAAGTCACGTGAAACTTATAACTGCGTACCTTACTGCCAGCCCGCTCCTGTTTTAGGCGACAGTCGTCAATTTATAACATCTAATCAGGGCACGACAGAAGCTATAAGCAACAATATTGCGTCAGGGCTTCCTAGCTCTTTCGCCGGATCAGGATCGCCATCCTCCTCTCCATTCGGAAGCGGCCAAAGCTCCTCACCCGGCCCTATTCAAGGTGGCCCACCACCAGGTATGTAACCTTATTTTAACCAAATATTAACGCCCTTTTTTACGGGAATATTAACATACCATTCCTATCCTATCGCAAAAATGTGGTGATGGGATAAGTTATGTTACGCTCAAAAAAGCTCTCTATGAGAAGCATAAGGCGATATCTTAAGAATAAAGAAGGTACGGCAGCAATTGAGTTTGCGATTTTGGCCATACCCTTTTTTATGCTCCTATTTGCGACGCTCGAACTCGCGGTTGTGTTCTTCATCAACTCCACCCTTAATCATGCCGTCAGTGAAGCTGGACGACAGATTCGAACCGGAAATTTCCAATCTTGCGGCACAAAGGACTCATTCAAGACGCTCGTCTGCACAAATATGGCAGGGTTGGGTAATTGCGAAAAACGCCTCCGTATCGATGTGGTCAGCGGAAGTGCGTTTGGATCCATCACATTACCGCAACCACCCTCGCCGCCAGAACCCGACCCATCGGATCCAACGGCGACAGACGATATTGAAAACGGAGACTGGGTGAATACAGCGGCAAACGATCCTGTCGTAATTCGTGGCCTATACTATCACAAGCTCGTTCTGCCTCCACAACTCACGCGGTTGGAAAATATAGAAGGTAAAGGCATTCGCTTACTAGGAGCGACGACTGCTTTTAGAAATGAACCCTTTCCGGCGCCAGGCGCCTGCTCGGCAACTTAGAGGAAAGTAAGATGTTGAAACCGATTTATGCATCCCTGAAGTCGCGCTTACGATACTCAATATCACAGCGCTTTGTTCGAAGCACCGACGGTATTGCCGCGATTGAATTTGGTATCATCGCTCCAATAATGATTTTCATGTATTTCGGCATGGCTGAAATAGCAGCAGCAATTTCAGTGGACAGACAAATTTCACATTCAGCCAATGTCGCAGGCGATTTATCAACGCAATCTGAGAAAGTATCAGCCGCTGAAATGACTGAAATCCTGACAGCCACCATGATGGTCATGGGCATTTCGCAGGCAGACCAGAAAAGCGTCACAATCGAAATTGCTAGCTATGGCCGTGCGGCTGACGATTCAATTATTGAAAAAGGGAAAGCGACCTTAAAGGGGAGCGAGGGGATAGATTTACCTAACTTTGATGCAGACGCCTTAGACAAACGCATTTTGAGTAGTTCATCGGGCGTAGTGGTTGCGCGGGTCAATTACATTTATGAACCGCTTAAGCTTCGTTACCTACCTGATGATTTCAATATCTCAGAGACTTTTATGCTCAAACCTCGAAAGTCTGCCAACGTCGATATTGAAGACCCAAGTGGTTCGACGGAGTATAGCTGCACCTTTAAAAATGGAAAACCTGATTGCACAGCAGGTGGCACGACAACTTAATAGCTAACAACTAATCAATCTAAATAAGCCGCTTTTATAGCGGCTTTTTCTTTAGCGGTAATTCCCAGGTTATCACTGATATATTTGTGCATATCGTCTATGGCCGCCAAAGAACTCTTTAAGTAGGCCTCTTCCACGCCGAACATCGGACGGATGGCTTCCGGGTCAATCGGTCTGCCATAACGCTGGGTAAACATTTGCGCCGCCGGCTCTAAAAAGCTATCAACATCCACAGCCGTCATGGTCAACATGAAATCCTCATAAATTGTTTTCTCATCCACGCCCAATGCAGCTTTTATTACCGCGCAGAGCGTGCCCGTGCGATCTTTACCCGCAGCGCAGTGAACGAGTATCGGCTCCCCTGTTTGGGCCATATGGCGAAGCGTATCGCCAAAAATTTGCTTAAATCCAGCATCATGTGGGCGCTTACCATATGAGCCTAACATGTAATTTCGTGCATCTTCGGGTGTTTGCAAGTCATGCTTCATAAAGGCTTCATGCGGTGCTATTTTAGAGCTGTCGCTATGCTCAGGGTCGGGATAGGCTAGCCGGCGAGGATTATGCGCCTTGGCCAAATTAGTTGGCTGACGTTCCCGCTCTGGCGCGTGGCGGAGATCTACAATTAGCCCGATATCATATTCTACAAGACGCGCTTTATCTGCGTCATTCGTATTGTGCAGATGCGCGGAGCGGAATAACTTATTAGTCTTTAGTCTGCCCCCATCCACCGTCTCATAACCACCAAAATCTCGAAAGTTGAAGACAGTCTCGAATTTTTTGATACGGTTTTCCATTGTCGACCTATAGCATAGCGTTGAATTATATATACGAAAAAGGCGCCCCAAGCGGAGCGCCTTTTGTGTAAAAATTATAGAAGCTTAGTTTAGCACGTCTTCTGTAGTTTTACGGCTCTGCATCTGTTCGAATTTCCCCCAGACACCCTCCTCACCGTGCCACTTACCCTCTGTCGCGCCTTTAGAGTACTCAGTTGCACGCGCTTCAAAAAAGTTAGCATGTTCAACGCCGTTGAGGATCTCTGTCAGCCAAGGCAGCGGGTGATGCTTGATACCGTAAACAGCAGGCAGCCCAAGCTGTCCTAAGCGCCAATCCGCAATATAGCGAATATAGCGTTTGATGTCCTCTGAAGTCATGCCCTCAACCGGACCCATCTCAAAAGCTAGGTCGATAAATTTATCTTCGAGTTTCACAACTGTCTTACAGCAATCGACGATATCGTCTTTCACGGCTTGTGTTAGCGCGCCGGTTTCCGCCGCAAATGTGTGGAACATTTTAATCATCCCTTCACAGTGAAGGCTTTCATCACGGATAGACCAAGTCACGATCTGGCCCATGCCCTTCATCTTATTCAGGCGCGGGAAATTCATCAGCATCGCAAATGAGGCAAAGAGCTGTAGACCTTCGGTGAAGCCGCCAAAGACCGCCATAGATGTTAGGATATCTTTCTCGCTATTCACGCCAAATTTGCCGAGGTAATCATGCTTGGCCGCCATCTCTTCATATTCCATGAACGCACCAAATTCTGAATCCGGCATGCCGATAGTCTCAAGCAAGAGCGCATAAGCCGCGATGTGAATCGTTTCCATATTAGAAAAGGCCGCTAGCATCATACGCACTTCGACAGGCTTAAAGAGCGGCATGTAATTTTCCATATAGTTTCCGCCAACCTCAACGTCGGATTGGGTAAAGAAACGAAAAATCTGCGTCAGAAGGTTACGCTCATTGTCATTAAGGTTCGTCGCCCAGTCTTTACAGTCCTCACCTAGCGGTACCTCTTCGGGCATCCAGTGAACTTGCTGTTGCTTCTTCCAGAAATCAAAGGCCCAGGGGTAACGGAAAGGCTTATAGCTATGGCTAGGAATCAGAAGGCCTGACTTTGAATGTTTGATAAAGTCCATATTTCCCATGATAATCCCTTCCGGTCCGAATAACGGCGCTAAAAATCGTGTAATGAGCGAATGCGAACCACATATGGGTTACTGATTTGCTACGACCACAATATGTAGTAGCTAAATTTCCGCAAGCGCTTTTTGCGCCTCAAAGGAGAGTTTTTGGGGATAGGACCATTTTTTCGCATTATAGCCGAAACAAAATGCGCTAACTGCGGCGACGTCTCCGCCCCTTACGGCCGCCATAACGTAAACTCCCCAAAACTTCAGCCGGGTTTGGCATGTTTGAGGTACGTTTTTTGAAATTCCACTTAGCTTTTTCAAAGGACATGACATTTGCGATTCGTTTATCGAGGAACGCTGTGGCCTGCGACTTTTGCGGATCATCATCTGTGAGCCATACGGTAAGCGTTGAGCCAATAACCCCTGACAGTATCGTTCGCTTAGAGTAATAATTACCGTCTGTACTGGTATCGCCAATCGCCCGCCAGATTGTATCCGCCGCAGACCAGAGCTGTTTTGGTCCCTGCCCTAGCGCGTCTGGCAAGCTCAGGCGTGATAGAGCCCGTCGGGCAGCTTCCTCATGAGGGCCAATAGCGTAAAGCGCCGAAATAACGCCCGCCGTTACCTTGTCGCGGATTTTCATATTGGACTGATCAAGGTCAGCCAAATCCGCAGCTATTTTAGAATTCATTTGATCGGACCAGAAGCGGATGACCTCAAGCGGCCCTTGCGGGAAATAGAGTTCTTCCGCCCCCTTAGGCAAATCTGTATTCTTTACGGCGGCCCGCAAGCTCTTCTGTGTCCAGCCATCAAATGCGGCTTGAGACAACATCGCGGCCAAAATCTTGGCGCGAGCTTTATGCGAAAGGTCTGTCATAGACTCTTTATAATCTAAAAAACCTAAACTGTCTTGCGACGTAATATCGTGCGTTTAAACCAATCCGTCGCGCCTTTAACGCCCGCTCCAGACAGCACGCCATAACGGAAGATACGTTCAGCCAACATGATAACGCCAACCGATATGAGAGCGAGGAACGCTGCAGAGAGGCATAGCTCCCACAAAGGCGGATCAGAGGGTAAGCGCACAATTGCAGCAAAGGGAGCCGAAAGTGGGAACCAACTCGCAAAAGTGAGTATAGGGCTATCAGGAGATTCCATACCTAAAGGCACGACCAGAATACACGCCGTCAGAACCAGCATAATCGGTGTCGTTAATGTCTGCGCATCTTGCATGGATTCCGCTAAGGCCCCTAAGGCGATAAAAAAGGCGCCATAGAAAATATAACCAAGAATGAGGAAGATAAAAAAGAAGCTAATCATTTTGACCGTAAAGGTCTTCTGAATAGCCGCGCTCGTCTCCGGCCCGCCAATGCCCATAAATATAATGGCGAATATACTCGCCAAACCGATAAGGATATAAGGCAACATGGCTGTAATAGTTAGCGCGGCGACGCCTAACAGCTTTCCAAAAATAATCTCGGAGAACCGCGTAGACGCCAACATCATTTCCATGAGCTTATTGAGCTTTTCCTCAAGCATTGAGGTCAGCAACATATAGGCGCCGGAAAAGACCGTCAGCCACAATATCCCTGATAAAATAGCCGCAATGAGGTAAGGCAGTTTATCGGCATTTGTCACAGCTTGACCCCCTTCATCACCCGTATCAACTTTGGTGGGGTCAAAACTTTTCACTTTCAGCGCGTCATCTCGTAAAGCCAAATAATCTTCTCGATTTAATCCAGCAGCCTCTAGATAATCGTTCTGAGCTTTGCGCCTGAAATACCTATCGGCTAAACTCACCACTGGCGGGTTATTAAAGTTTGGCGACCAATACTCAGCCTGCACCCCATCATCTTCATAGATATGAAGAAAGCCATTAAGCTTTGTCTCTTCTCCATCAATGGTAAGCATTTTATCGCCGCTCACATAGGATTTCAGCGTTTGAATATCTGTGGCCGGCGGATCGACAAATATCATTTTACTTTGCGGGTTTTCGATATTTTTCGTCATACCCGGAAGCTTCTGGTCGATATAGACTTTGCCCGCTTCGACACCGTCTTTCTCAACGATAACCTCTAGCTCTTTGCTTTGCTCATCCGAAAGCATGAGCGACATGCCCTTAATAAGCGCTTCATCCACCTCATCGCGGATCTCATCATTATAAAGCGCAATAATAGCCTGCCCATGTTTTCCGGTTTCATCGATCACCGTCTCATAACGCGTGGGCGAGATATCGATGTCGGCCGCAGCAAAGAAGAATCCAAGCGCGCCAAAGATAAAGGGCATGAAAAAGGAGATCCAAAAACCCCATGTTTTCACATATCCAAGATAGTCTCGGCGGGCGATGAGATAGGTCCGGCGTAAATTTATAGCGGGAAAATTCATGGCGCGTCCTCCGCTTGCTCAAGCTCCATTGTGGCGAGCAGCTCTTTCCCGACCATGGCGACAAAAGCTTCGTGGAGTGTTGGCTGTTTCGGTTCAAAACGAGTGAGATTTATTTTCTGTTTGACGCAGCGCTCCAGCACATCTTGGCTTTTAGCATCATCTTTGAGGATTAAATCAAGCGCGCCATCTTCACGGTGTTCCAAAGATTTCGCAAATGTCGAGACGCTGTCTTTAAAACCCTCTGTGTCCGAGCCAATGACCATGCGGCGCGGGGCTTTGGCGAGCGCGTCTTCTGTGGGGCCGTCAAACACTTTTCGCCCGCCCGCCATAAGAATGATACGATCACAAAGCCGTTCGGCATGTTCCATGACATGGGTCGAGAAAATAACTGTACTATCCGCTTCCGCAATTTCGCGCACCATGCTTTCCAGCACTTGCTGATTGACGGGATCAAGGCCAGAGAAAGGCTCATCCAAAATATAAAATTCAGGGTCATGGGCAATGGCAGAGAGGAGCTGAACCTTTTGCGCCATGCCCTTGGACATATCTTTATTCTTTTTGCGCTTCGCCTCGGACAGGCCATATTTATCCAGCATTTCGTCGGCGAGACGGAAAGCCTCCTTCCCCTTCACCCCATTAAGCCGCGCCATATGGGCGATGCTTTCGCGCGCGGTCTGCTTTTTATAAAGACCGCGCTCTTCGGGGAGAAAACCGATCCGTCCAAAAGCACTCTCATCACCGGGCGCGCCGCCAAAAAGTTCTACATGGCCTTCATCAGGTTTAATCAGGCCAAGCGCCATACGAAGCGTTGTGGTCTTCCCCGCGCCGTTCGGCCCAAGGAATCCAATAATCTCGCCGGGGTTCACGGTGAAGCTGACATCATCGACAGCCATCTTCCCCC
>JAHDCL010000058.1 GCA_020629875.1 Hellea sp. | reverse complement strand
AGGACTTGAGGTTTATTGGCTATGGCGCGGGCAATGGCGACGCGTTGTTGTTCCCCGCCTGACATTTGGCTGGGCTTGTGATGCATCCGCTCAGAGAGGCCCATAATGCTGAGCAAACGCGCGGCTTCGGCGCTGGCCGCTTTATGGCTTTTGCCTGCAATCATTTGCGGAATGGCGACATTATCCTGTGCCGAGAACTCTTTCTGCAAATGGTGGAATTGATAAACCACACCGATGGTTTCGCGGCGTATAGCCGTGCGTTGATCATCAGGGAGCTTTAAGCATTCGCGTCCATTGATAAAAACCTCGCCCGCATTGGGTTTTTCAAGCAATCCCGCCGCATGAAGCAATGTCGACTTACCCGAGCCCGACGGCCCGATAAGCCCGACCATCTCGCCGGGATAGATATCAATGTCCGCGCCTGTCAGGACATGAAGCGTTTTGGGTCCCGACTTATAAGAGCGGTGCAGGTTACGAACGGATAATATGGGCCTTCTACTCATAGCGCTTACTCATATCTCAGCGCATCGACCGGGTCGATTTTTGAGGCTGTCCAAGCCGGGAAGAAGGTCGCTGCAGCCGAGATCAAGAAACCCCAGAAAGCAACGCCAAAGACTTCTGACCACACCAGCTTTGCGGGGATACCGCCCGACATGCCGTAAACATCAGCGGGGAAAAGCTCTGTTTGGAATATGGTTTCGATGAGCCACTGAATGGCGCCAATATTTAAACAAAACAGAATACCAACCACGAGCCCTATCAACGTCCCGAGTATACCTATCATCGCGCCAGACATAAAAAAGATCCGCAATATTCCGCCTTGGGTAGCCCCTATGGTACGCAGAATTGCGATGTCTTTAGATTTGTTTTTAACTAACATAATCATCGATGCGAGCACGGGGAATGCCGCGATGATCACGACCACCATGAAGATAAAGCGCATCGCGATTTGTTCTGTTCGTAAAGCTATGGCCGTGGTCTCATTGCGGTCTTTCCATGTTTGAATGAAGATGGGTTCCCTCGCCGCTTCTGAAACTGGCACTCTTAACTTCTCAATATCATCTGCATCATCCAAGCGCAGTTGAATTTCGCCAGATACTCTCCCGCCTTTGAAGAGTTGGGTCGCTTGAGAAAAATCCATGTAGATATAGGAGGCATCCGTTTGGAACAGCCCAACTTGGAATATTGCGCCGATTGTATAGGTTTTTTTGACAGGCACGGGCCCGCTAATCGTTTGGCGCGTTCTTGGGGAAAATACCAAAAGCCTATCCCCAACTGTCAGTCCCAACTGACTAGCCAGACCAGAGCCAATAGCAATTTGGTTCTCGCTCGCCCGCCCCTGGCCGAAAAATTCCAGTGATCCCAAGATCACGCTATTCGCAATCAAGTCGTAACCTTGGAGATTTTGAGGAGAAATGCCGATGACTTGGGCCAGAGCGAACTCACCATTCGCTTGCACCCCGGTATAATCCTGAGTGAACTGGAATGATTTTTGGACGCCTTCAACAGTCGCTAAGCGCTTCTCCAGCGCATCAACGCTCTCAGGCGTCGGCTGGGGACTGCTTGACGCAACATACATGTGCCCCTCCGAGCCAATGGTTAGGCGTATCATGTCATCACGAAACCCATTCATAATCGACATAATGACAATCATGGCCCAGATGGCTAAGGCAATGCAAATAAAGGAAATCGCCGCGATAAGGCCAACGCCGCCTTGGGTTTTCTTGGCGCGGAGGTAACGCATAGCAATCATGCGTTCGACAGCGCCAAAGGGCTTATTCTGGCCGCCTGTAAAGGCCTTCATATCAGCGGGGGCATTCACCTAGGCAACGCCCTCATACTCACTGATAATGAAGTTCACAGCCGCTTCAGGCGTCATATTTTGTTTCTCGCCCGTAGCGCGGGTTTTGACCTCGACAACGCCCTCTTTCAGGCCGCGTGGGCCAATGACGAGCTGATAGGGCAATCCGATGAGGTCCATGCGCGCGAATTTCTGACCGCCGCGATCATTTTTATCATCATAGAGTGGATCAATGCCTGCTGCGCTAAGCTTGCCGTATAGGTCTTCACAGGCCGCATCCGCAGCTTCATCGCCTACCTTCAGATTTATAATCCCTGCGCCAAATGGCGTGACAGATTTCGGCCAAACAATACCATTATCGTCATGGCTCGCTTCGATAATGCCGCCCACAAGGCGCGAGACACCTACGCCGTATGAGCCCATGTGGATATTTGTGGTTTTCCCATCTGGGCCCTGCACTTGAGCATTCATCGGCGCTGAATATTTATCGCCGAAATAGAAGATGTGGCCCACTTCAATACCGCGCGCAGACAACTGCTTATCCGCAGGCACTTTGGCGAACTCATCCGCATCATGCATTTCGTCGGTCGCAGCATAAAGTGCTGTTCGCTCTTCAAAAACCGAGAGCAAGTCCGAGTCGCCGACCGCTCCAGGCGCGGGCATGTCCACAAGGTCTCTGTGGCAAAAGACTTCGCTTTCCCCCGTCTCGGCCAAGATAAGGAACTCATGAGATAGGTCACCCCCGATAGGCCCTGTATCAGCGCGCATCGGTACGGCCTTCAAGCCCAAACGGCCAAAAGTATTTAAATAGGCTACGAATTGGCGGTAATAAGCTTGTCGCGCAGCCTCAGCGTCAATATCGAAACTATAGGCATCTTTCATCAAGAATTCGCGTCCGCGCATCACGCCAAAACGTGGGCGGCGTTCATCGCGAAACTTCCATTGAATATGATAAAGACACTGCGGTAAGTCCTTGTAAGACCTCACATAAGTGCGAAACATATCCGTGATCATATCTTCATTGGTGGGGCCGTAAAGGAGTTCTCTATCGCCGCGATCTTTAATGCGGAGCATCTCAGGACCATAGGCATCATAGCGCCCTGTTTCTTTCCAATGGTTTGCCGATTGAATCGTCGGCATGAGCATCTCAATTGCGCCCGCTTTATCTTGCTCTTCGCGGACGATTTGTTCAATCTTCTTCAAGACCTTAAAGCCGAGCGGCAGCCAGATATAAATACCAGCACTATCCTGCTTCACCATACCGGCCCGCAACATATAGCGGTGCGAAGCAATGGTCGCGTCTGAGGGCGTCTCTTTGAGAAGCGGGAGAAAATAGCGTGACAAACGCATGAGAGATTCCTTGTTATTTTACGTAGGCTTAGCGGGTTGTGGTCATTGCCACAAGTTCGCGTATGGGGAGATGACGGTTTATTTAGATATTAGAGCTCATTCGCCAATTTCTCAATATTGAGCCATCCAGCGATAGTATCCCAATCCAGTGCGCCCGTCCAAATGATACCGCAAACGATAAGCCAGATAATGGTTGCGACTAGGGTCGTCATTTTAACCTTACGTTTCATATGACTTTCAACAGGAGCGCCGGGTTCAGATCCTTTGACAACGTCGCCCTCCTCCGCCTGCCCGCGCACGCCAAATGGCAAGACGGCGAAAAGTGTCACCCACCAAATGAGCAGATACACAACAAATAAAGAAAATGGCGACATAGCCCTTACCTAATGTGGCTCTTTCGGGGTTTCCATGAGTTCAATTAGCACACCACCCGCATCGCCAGGGTGCAGGAAAACAACAGGCGTACCATGGGCACCAATACGAGGTTCATTGAGAACGCGCATCCCCTTCTCTGCCATCGCAAGGCTCGCGGCATGGATGTCTTGCACTTCAAAACAAATGTGGTGCTGCCCACCTTTGGGGTTCTTTTCCAGAAATTTAATGATAGGGGATTGATCGCCATAAGGCTGAATGAGTTCTACCTGACCTGAGGGCAAATTCACAAATGCATAGGTTACGCCTTGAGGCGGCAGGTCTGCGGGCTCGGAAATATCCGTAACGCCAAGAACATCGCGATACATTTTAATGGCCTTGTGAATATCTGGCACCGCCACGCCCACATGATTTAAAGGGCCGAGAAATGTTTCATAGGACATATCATTTTACCTTATGTGCAATAATTTCAATGTGACTACGCTTGCCTGTCTGTTCTTTGACATAGCGTTTAATCTTAGACACGAGCCGCTCTTCCACGAGGTCTTCATCAATCCGGGACCGCTTGGACATGGCCTCATAAACATCCTCGGCTTCGTCCGCCACGCCGTCGATCAGGTTCTCAAGAAAACTTCCATCATAACCTTCCGCAAATCCTGAAATACGCGGTTCTGGGCCACTGATGATATGACCTTTACTATTAAAAACGAGGCTGACACTGACATGTCCTGCATAGGCCATTTTTTTGCGCAGCCGCAAACCTTCATCACGATCTGAAACGATAGCATTTCCATCCTGATGCAACCTCCCTGAAGGTACAATATCAATAATTTCAACACCTTGGTCCGAAATGCTAAACATCTCACCATTACGCGGAGCAACAGAATATTTAGGGCCAAGTGTTTTGGCGAGCTTCGCGTGTTCAAGCAAATGTCGCCTCTCTCCGTGTACCGGAATGGCTATAAGCGGACGTGCCCATTCATACATTTGCTCAAGCTCCCCGCGGCAGGGGTGACCTGAGACATGGATATCGCGCATCTTCTCTGTCACGATTTCAACGCCGTCATCGGCCAATGCATTTTGCAGCGCAAAGATGCCCTTCTCATTGCCAGGAATAATCTTGGAAGAGAATATGACGACATCGCCCTTATGGAATTTCACATTGCGGTGTTCGCCTGCCGCAATGCGCGATAGCGCTGCGCGCGGCTCGCCTTGGCTACCCGTGCAAAGATAAAGCACATGGGCCGATGGCATAGAGCGCGCATCATCCTCATCAATGATATGGCCCACATTTTTCAAAAGACCAATGGACTTGGCTGCGGCCGTCATGCGTTTCATAGAACGGCCCACAAGACAGACCGAACGATCATTGGCTTTGGCCGCCATCATCACGCTTTCAAGCCGCGCGACATTAGACGCGAAAGAAGCCACAGCTACGCCTTTGCCTGCATATTCCCCGACGAGCTTTATCAGCTCATCTCTAACGCCATCTTCACTCCCTGCATAGCCGGGTGAAAACACATTGGTACTGTCGCAAACCATGGCGAGAATACCTTCATCGCCAAGAGCACGAAGAGCTTTGGCATCGACGGGTTCGCCAATTTGTGGGGCTTCATCGATTTTCCAATCACCCGTATGCAGGATGGTACCAAGCTCCGTGCGGATCGCCAGCGCATTGGGCTCTGCAATAGAATGGGTCATGGTGATGAGTTCAAAATCAAATGGCCCAAGGCTGAACTTACCTTTCAGCTCAACCTCATGAAGCGGTACTAAATCCAGCAAGCCAAATTCAGACAGCCGATCTTTGACCAAATACATTGTAAAGGGCGTCGCGTAGACAGGACATTCCAGCTGTGGCCAAAGGCGGCCCAATGCACCCATATGATCTTCATGGGCATGGGTGAGCACAATACCGAGCAAGTCCTTCTTAATCGACATGATAAATTCGATATCCGGCATGATAATCTCAATGCCGGGCGTATCAGCTCCGCCAAAGGTCACGCCAATATCAACGATAACCCATTTGCGGTTATTAGGCGGGCCAAAGCCAAAGAGATTGAGATTCATCCCAATCTCACCGCATCCTCCCAAAGGTAGGAATATCAATTCATTCTTGTTTTTCTGTGCCATTAATGCGCTCTTATTATTATCATTTATTGAGGCGCCAAATCTCTAAAAGGCCGTCGATAGTTAGATCAGAGTCGTAATACTGAATAGTTTCGGAAGCACCTTGGAAGAGCGAGGCGACGCCGCCCGTGCCAATAACTGTAAAGTCACGGCCATCCTCTTCAATTATCTTACGCACCAAACCATCAATGAGACCTATATAGCCCCAAAAAATGCCAGACTGCATAGCCTCAACGGTGTTTTTTCCTACCACCTTATTTGGCTTAACAATCGCAATGCGAGGAAGCTGTGCGGCAGCTTCGTGGAGCGCCTTCACCGACAGGTTGATACCCGGCGCAATAATACCGCCTTCAAAATGTTGATCGTCGGAGACCACATCAAACGTCGTGGCTGTACCGCTATCAATGATAATCAAGTTACCCTTGTATTTCTTCACCGCACCCAATGCTGTAACAAGTCGGTCCGCACCCACCTCTTTTGGATTATCTGTTCGTACACCGACACCAATTTTAACACCTTCATCACCGATGATGATTGGTTCAACCTTTAAGTGCCGACGCGCAAGGTTTCGCATATTAAAAAGTGATTGCGGAACAACAGTCGAGATGACGCAAGCATCAAGATCTGAAAAACTAAGCCCCTGCATCTCCATAAGCTGATGAAACCAAACCGCATATTCATCAGCTGTGCGAGCAGCATCCGTGGCAATACGCCACTCCACGACCCATTTTTTGCCGTCATGAATAGCAAAAAGCGTATTGGTGTTCCCTGTATCAATCGCGAGTAACATTCAAAGTCCTTTAGCTTCCGAAGAAAACGTCTCCAGCGTGTACGTCTCTTATGGTGCCATTGCTCAGCTTCACGCGCAACGCTCCATTTGCGTCAAGGCCTATGGCTTCGCCCGAAAAGCTCTCTTTTGGGAGCCGCACCGTCACGGGTCCGGGAACATTATATGCACGCGCCGTCCAGGCCTCACCGATAGGTTCAAAACCAGCTGTGCCAAGAATATGATTCCAATGGTCAAAGCGGTTTGCCAGTATAGCCAAGACAGCGTCCGGCCCCGTCATAATGGGTTCGGGTCCTTGCAAGGCCTTGGCTGAAATATGCTCCATCATATGAGTGGCTGGGAATTCAGTTCCCTCAGGATGGTGCGTTAGGTTTACGCCTATGCCGATGACCATCCATTTCTGATGATGTGTTTGGCCGCTTTCCAGCAAAATCCCTGATGTCTTTTTTCCGTCTAACAAAACATCATTGGGCCATTTCAGCCTAATGAGCTCTTTGGGCACATAATGTTCAAGTGTATCAGCTAGTGCGAGCGCCGCCACAAAACTCATTTGTGCGGATTGATGGGCTGTGCCCTGATGTGGATAAAGGCCAGAGCAAAAAAGATTTCCCGTCTTCGAAGCCCATTCTCGGCCGCGGCGGCCGCGGCCCGCACTTTGACTATCTGCCCGGATCCAGAGCGGGCCGAAATCACCCTGCTCAGCTAGTCGCCTCGCTTCAAGGTTCGTCGAGTCGAGCGTCTCATGGGAAACAAACCTCAAGCTAAAACAGGCTGGCAGCCGCTTGAGAGATGAGGCTTTGCGCAGGAATTGACACCATTGGCAAGAGCAATAGCGGGAAAACGAGGAGCGCTGAAATCACCGCAAGGCCGCGCAAGGTCTTTGGCGCTTCGACAAATTCGTTTTCATTTTCATCACCCCACATGATTTTAACAAGACGGAGATAATAAAACGCACCGATAACCGACGCCACAAGCGCGAGAACAACAAGCCATGTCAAACCCGCTTCCATAGCAGGAACAAAGGCAAAGAACTTACCGAAGAAGCCGAGAAGCGGCGGGATACCCATCACGGAGAACATGAAAATGGTCAGAACAATCGCAAGGCCGCGATTGGTCTTGGACAAGCCTGCCAAATCTGAAATCTGTTCAACCATGCCGTTACGAATGCGCATTTGTAGGATACAGGCAAAGATACCGATGACGGTGATGGTGTAGATGCTCATAAAGATAAGCATCCCTTTCACACCAGCCTGAGTACCCGCCGATAAAGCGACGAGCGCATAGCCCATATTCGCGATGGAGGAATAAGCCATAAGACGTTTGATGTTGGTTTGTGTCAAAGCGCCAATCGCGCCGACAAACATGGAAAGCACGGCGAGGACTATGATGACTTGCTGCCACTGTGTTGTGATATCGCCAAACGGCCCCACCAAGAGACGCGCAATAAGTGCCATAGCCGCAAATTTAGGCGCAGCCGCAAAGAAACCCGTCACAGGTGTGGGCGAGCCTTCATAAACATCAGGTGTCCACATATGGAACGGCGCAGCCGAAATCTTAAAGGCCAGACCACAGAGTAAGAAGACCATACCGGCAATAATACCCGGCGTTGCGCCGCCTGTAGATATAACTTCAGCAATGCGGGCAAATTCGAGTGAACCAGTGAAGCCGTAAATCAATGATGCGCCGTAAAGCAATAGGCCTGATGATAGTGCACCGAGCACGAAATACTTCAGTCCTGACTCCGAGGCGCGAAGGCTATCACGGTTAAAGGCGGCCATGACATAAAGCGCCAGGGACTGCATTTCGATACCGATATAGAGCGCGAGCAAGGTGTTGGCCGAGACCATAATCGACATACCGAGCGTACAATAGAGCACCAAGACAGAAAATTCGAAACGGTCGAGTTTCTCTGTTTGGAAGAAGCTTTTGGAGAACATCAAGGCCGCAGCCGCAGAGAGGCCGAGAAAAAGGTTCATATAATGACTGTAGCTATCGACAATGAGGGCGCCTTTAAACGCCTCGCCTGTCGGCTGCCCGAGTATAAAGCCAATAAAGGCGTAAAGAACCAGAACGCCAACGGCAAAATAGCGGATGCCAACAGAGATATCTTTCTTGGCAAATGCGCCCGTTGAAAGAAGCTGTGAGGCGAAGAACGCCAGAACAAGCTGCGGGGCAAATAATGAAATCGTCTGCAACATAGCCTTAATTCCCTGCCGTTGCTGTTGCGGCGTTAAAATTCGCAATCAGGTTTTCAACAGATGCCGATGTAATATCGGTAATGAGTGACGGATAAACACCAAGCACAATTGTCATAATCGCGAGAGGCGCGAGAATGATGACTTCGCGGCGGTTCATATCCAGAATATCGTCGAGCTTCTCATTGGTTTGCTCACCAAAGATAACTTCGCGGTAGAGGTGAAGCGCATACATGGCTGAGAGGATCATTCCCAGAGCTGCGCCCGCTGCTATCCAGGGGCTGACTTGGTAGGCGCCAACCATGGTTAGGATTTCGCCGACAAAGCCTGATGTTCCTGGAAGGCCAACATTGGCCATCGTAAAGAGCATAAAGAAAGCTGCATAGACAGGCATGCGTTTTACAAGCCCGCCATAAAAGGCAATTTCGCGTGTATGCATACGATCATAAATCACGCCGACACAGAAGAAGAGCGCGCCAGAGATAATCCCGTGAGAAAGCATTTGATAAATGCCGCCCTGTATACCTTGTAAGTTAAAGGCGAAGATACCCATGGTCACAAACCCCATATGGGCAACAGATGAATAGGCAATCAGCTTTTTGATGTCATTCTGACGGTAAGCCACGAGCGAGGTATAAATAATCGCGATGACAGACATCCAGAAGATGAGCGGCGCAAGCTCGAGTGATGCATTCGGGAACAGCGTTAGAGAGAAACGCAAGAAGCCATAACCACCAAGCTTCAAAAGAATACCCGCAAGGATAACGGAGCCTGCCGTTGGCGCTTCAACGTGAGCATCGGGTAGCCATGTGTGAACCGGCCACATCGGCATCTTCACGGCGAATGAGGCAAAAAAGGCCAACCAGAGCCATGTCTGGACACCACCCGGAATTTTCAGCTCATTAATGAGCGTTTCCATATTGGTCGTCGGAGCGCCAAGTTGCTCTCCGCTGAAATTATAAATCCAGAGAATTGCCGCAAGCATGAGTACTGAGCCGAGAAGTGTATAGAGGAAGAATTTATAGCTTGCATAAACACGGTTCTTACCACCCCAAACACCAATGATAATAAACATCGGAATAAGGACGGCTTCAAAGAAAAGATAAAAAAGCACCAAATCAAGCGCGACAAATGTCCCGATCATGAGCGTTTCCAAAATCAGAAACGCGACCATATATTCGAGCATTCTAGACTTAATCGATGTTTCACTCGCAAAGATACAAAGCGGGGTAAGGAATGCAGTCAGCAAGACAAACAGGACTGATATCCCGTCAACTCCTAGGCGGTAATCAATACCGCCGCCTAGCCATGACGTATCCTCAACGAATTGGAACCCAGCTTTTGAACTGTCAAAGTCAAGTGTAAGCAGTAAAGATAAGAGAAAGACAACGCCTGAAATGACGAGCGCCACACGCGGGGCGTTTTTGGCAAGTTGCTCCTGGGCGTCCTCTTTGGAGATACGCGCCATAAACATCAGCAAAAAGGCACCTGCGAGCGGGATAAATGTAATCAGCGAGAGAATGGGAAGACCTTCAAACATGATCTATCCTCCTACCGTACGGAAGACTAAGGCGATAATCACCGCAACACCAAGCAACATGACAAAGGCATAGTGATAAAGATAACCAGACTGAATTTTGGACAGACGCTTGGCCGCGCCAGCCGCGAAAGCCGCAACGCCATTGGGGCCCAAGCCGTCAATGATCTTTTGGTCACCAACCTTCCAGAAGATATCACCCAGCTTACGTGCGCCTTTGACGACTGTGGCGTCATAGAGCTCGTCAATATACCACTTATTGAGCAGGAAGTTATAAAGCGGTCCGCCGCCTGTTTCTTCGATATTGCGGATATGCTTGGCCGCGCCCTCACCGCGCATGTACATCATAAAGGCTATGACAAACCCGCTAATTGATACCAATAACGGCAAGAATAGAACCCAACGCGGATATCCGTGGAACGTGTTAAATAGGAAGGCAAATGGTCCTGTATGTTTCACCTTATCATATCCATCACTTGCGCTCTCAGCGGCCGCCATCAAATAGTCCGGCGCGATAGCGGCATGATCTGCACCATATTTGGACGGCAATGCGCCATGCCAGAAATCACCCGCATTACCCATGAAGTATTTGTAGAAGACCGCTCCAGCGAGCACCGCGCCGATGGATAGCAAAGCCAGAGGAACCAACATGACTTTCGGGCTCTCATGAGCATGGTCAAATGTATGATGGTCGCCGCGGTACTTACCGTGGAATGTCATGAAGATAAGGCGCCAGCTATAAAATGACGTCATGAGCGCGGCAGTAATCCCCACCCAAAAGGCGAAGGACCCTGCGTTAGACCCTGCGATACCCGCTGAATAAGCCGCTTCGATAATCGCGTCTTTCGAGAAGAAGCCCGCAAAACCAATTTTTGTTTCAATGGCAGGAATACCAATACCTGTAATCGCGAGCGTACCAATAATCATGGCTGCATAGGTGAAAGGTACCTTTTTACGAATACCGCCCATCTTACGCATATCTTGTTCATGGTGCAGAGCATGAATGACTGAACCAGCACAAAGGAAAAGTAGCGCTTTAAAGAATGCGTGTGTGAAGAGGTGGAACATGGCCGCGCCATAAGCGCCAACGCCGGCGGCGAAAAACATATAGCCGAGCTGCGAACATGTTGAATAAGCAATGACACGCTTAATGTCATTTTGGACAAGCGCCACTGTCGCCGCAAAGAGCGCTGTGAAGGCGCCTAAGGCGGTGATGAAGCCTGATGTAATCGGCGCAGCTTGGTAAATTTCAGAGGCACGACATACAAGGAAGACACCTGCAGTCACCATGGTCGCGGCGTGGATAAGCGCTGACACAGGGGTCGGCCCTTCCATCGCATCAGGGAGCCAAACGTGAAGCACGAATTGAGCAGATTTACCCATAGCGCCAATGAAGAGCAGAGCAGCGATAAGCTCCATGGCCTTAAATTCCATGCCTAGGAATGGAAGAACGAGGTCTTTTTTCTCAGACACCTCATTGAAAACAGTGTCAAAATTCACAGACCCAAAGACAAGGAAGATGGTCATAACGCCAAGCGCCAGCCCAACGTCACCAACACGGTTCGTGACAAAGGCTTTGATAGACGCCGCATTGGCGGTGTCTTTTTTGAAGTAATAGCCAATCAAGAGGTAGGAGGCTAGCCCAACCCCTTCCCAGCCAAAGAAGAGCTGGATGAAGTTATTGGAGGTTACCAACATCAACATGGCGAAGGTAAAGAGCGAGAGATAAGAGAAGAAACGCGGCTTATACTCATCGTCACTCATATAGCCCCAGCTATAGAGGTGAACGAGCGCAGAAACGGAATTGACCACAACGAGCATAACCGCTGTCAGTGTATCAATTTTGAACGCCCAGTCGGCTTTCATGAGACCCACATCCATCCAGCGTAGGACTTTGATATTGGCTTCTGCGTGACCGATGCCCACTTTTACAAAAGCAACCCATGAAAGGATTGCAGACAAGAAGAGCAATCCAGTGGTGATAGCCATGGACGGTTTTTCAGGCAGAAATTGACGCCCGAAACGTGTTCCGAGCAATCCTGCGATGATAGCGCCTAAAAGCGGCGCAAAAACGATGACGTGATACACAGCCCTAGCCCTTCATCAGATCAATATTTTCAACGGCGATGTTTCCGCGATTACGGAAATAAACGACGAGAATTGCCAGACCCACAGCCGCTTCCGCAGCCGCCACAGTCAGAATAAATAATGCGAAGACTTGTCCCGCCATTGGATTGTTTCCAGCGGCATCAGCCATATGCGTAGAAAAAGCCACAAAATTGATGTTCACAGCAAGCAAGATAAGCTCAACGCACATCAGGATGATGATGACATTTTTCCGATTTACGAAAATTCCAAAAACACCAATGGTGAAAAGAATAGCCGCGACGGCTAGATAATGTGAAAGACCGATAACCATTATCCAATCCCCTGGCCTGGTTCGATATCAACCATTTCCATACCTGTTTCTTTTGTACGTTCCATTTGTTTCATTGCGTCTTGCTTGCGTACGCCCTCGCGTTCACGCAACGTCAGAACAATGGCGCCAATCATAGCGACCAGAAGGACAAAGCCCGCTGCCTCAAACACGCCAGCATAATCTGTGTAAAGAACGCGGCCAAAAGCTTCGAGATTGGAGAGGCCCGTCTCGCGGACAACCACTGTTTTGGTCTCGCCCGCTACATAAGCCGCGCCGACCATAATCATCTCTAAGAGCAAGACGATGGCTACCAAGGCGCCAATCGGCAGATAACTTAGGAAACCTTGCTTTAGCTCAACGAAATCAACATCGAGCATCATCACAACAAAGAGGAAAAGAACCGCAACCGCGCCCACATATACCATGACGAGAAGCAAAGCTAAAAACTCAGCTCCCATAAGGATAAAGAGTCCCGCAGCGCTAAAGAACGTCAGGATGAGATACATGACTGAGTGCACCGGATTGCGCGCCGCAACCACCATAAAGGCAGCTGCTACGGCGACGAATGCCAGTAAGTAAAATGATATAACCGTCAACACGATTTATAGTCCCTTCTCTGCCAACCGCACTTAGCGGTAAGGCGCGTCCAATGCTAAGTTCTTGGCAATTTCGCGTTCCCAGCGATCACCATTCGCTAACAATTTCTCTTTGTCGTAATAAAGCTCTTCGCGTGTCTCTGTCGCGAACTCGTAATTTGGCCCCTCGACGATCGCGTCAACAGGGCAAGCCTCTTGGCAAAGCCCGCAATAAATACATTTGACCATATCGATGTCATAACGCGTTGTACGGCGAGAACCATCTTCGCGCGGTTCAGCTTCAATCGTAATCGCTTGCGCCGGGCAAATCGCCTCGCAAAGCTTACAAGCGATGCAGCGTTCTTCCCCTGAAGGGTAGCGGCGTAAAGCGTGCTCACCACGGAATCGCGGGGATAAAGGCCCCTTCTCGAAGGGGTAGTTAATCGTCACTTTTGGGCGGAAGAAATACTTCATCGCCAGCCAGAAAGCCGAGACGAATTCCAAAAGCAGCGCGCCGCGAATAATCTGTTTAATACGGGTAAACATCTTAGGCACCTCCTCCAAGGAATACGACGAAAGTCGAGACCAGAACGACGGCGAGTAATGACGTCGGAAGGAAGACTTTCCAACCAAGGCGCATTAATTGGTCGTAGCGGTAACGAGGTACAATTGCCTTCACCATCGCAAATAGGAAGAAGATGAATAGGCACTTCAAGAAGAACCAAATCACCGGCGGAATAAACTGAACCCCAATATCAACCGGTGCATGCCAGCCGCCTAGAAATAGAATAGTGAACATAGCACACATCAGCGTCATGTTCAGATATTCACCGAACATGAAGAGCATATATGGGGTTGAAGAATATTCCACCATGAAACCCGCCACGAGCTCAGATTCCGCTTCTGGAAGGTCAAATGGCGGACGGTTCGTCTCAGCAAGAGCTGAGATAAAGAACATCACGCCCATGTAAAACATAATGGGAAACAAGAGTAATCCCAAAGGTCCATACTCCCCAACAGGGTTCAGGCGGAACATATTCCAGTTAAAGAACCCACCCGCCTGCGTATCTACAATCGTCGTCAAGTTCATTGAACCTGATAGGAAAATCACCGTCAAAATGATAAAACCTATGGAAACTTCATAGGAAATCATCTGCGCTGCAGAGCGAAGCGCGCCCATGAAAGGGTATTTAGAGTTGGAGGCCCAGCCGCCAATAATAATGCCGTAAACCCCTAGCGAGCTGATCGCGAGAACGTAAAGAACACCGATATTGATGTCCGACATCACCCAACCTGGCGCCACTGGCACAACTGCCCATGCTACGAAAGCCATGACCAAAGTAATAATAGGCGCGAGGATGAAAAGCCCTTTGTCAGAGCCGGAAGGTATAACGATTTCCTTGAAGACAAATTTCAGCAAATCCGCAAAAGACTGCAAGAGTCCAAATGGACCTACAACATTAGGACCACGCCGCATCTGAACCGCGGCCCAAACCTTACGGTCCATCAGAATTAGAAAGGCCAAAAAGACTGATAGCACCAACACAAACCCAATGATTTGCGCTGCTTTAAGGCCAAACCAAGCCCAGGGTGATAACTCAGACCAGAATTGCATGAGAGACATTGTCATTACTCAGCCGCCTCTTGTATTTTTTCGCCATCTTTTAGGGATGAACACTCTGCCATGACGTTGGAGGCCCGCAAAATGGGGTTCGTCAAATAAAAATCGATGACAGCGCTCTCAAATGGCGCCGCTTTGACGGCTCCGCTTTCGCCCAAGGCACTAATATCAAATTCTTCTGCGCCCGTGGCGCCTGGTGCGTAACCCAATCCAGCGAATGTGGGATGGTCCGCAAATAACTTCTCGCGCAAGGCTCCCAGATTATCATAAGGCAAGACACGGTTAAGGTGACCGGAGAGAGCACGGATAATCGCCCAATCTTCTTTGGCATCACCCTTAGGCGCCACAGCGCGAGCCCCCATTTGCACGCGGCCCTCGAGGTTCACATAAAGCCCATCTTTCTCAGAGTAGGCAGCGCCCGGTAGAATAACATCTGCAACGTGTGCGCCCGCATCGCCATGACTACCCTGATAGATAACAAAAGCGTCTTTAAGCTTTGAGGTGTCAAGCTCATCAGCGCCTAAAAGGAAAACCGTTTTAACGGCGCCCTGTTCGGCCGCATCCAGAATTTCATTTGAGCTAAGACCACCTTCTCCCGGAAGGAAACCCATATCCAATCCTGCCACACGAGACGCCGCGGTGTGGAGGATATTTAAACCGTTCCAGCCTTCGCGAACCAGATTTACCTTCTTCGCTAAAGCACTGATAGATTTAAGGATTTGCGGTGTGTCCGCACGGTTAAGCGCGCTGGCACCTAAGATAATCGCCGGATTCTTTGCCGCATTAAACTTCTTCGCGAAGCCTTTTGTCGACTTTGCAAAAGCCGCAATGTCCGAGGCCTTTTCTCCAATATGCTCATAGGCATAAGTCAGATCTTCACCTTCGCCGATTACACCAATCTCAGTTCCTCCGGCAATCCAAGCCTTTCGGATACGTGTGTTGACAAGCGACGCTTCAAGGCGCGGATTAGACCCGATAATGAGGATTGCGTCTGCCTCTTCAATACCATCAATCGTTGAATTAAAGAGATAAGACTGACGCGGCCCCCGCCCGATGGTCATCCCATCTTGGCGACAATCAATATTTTTCACGCCAAGACTTTCCATCAGGTCTTTTAGGGCTTTCATAGACTCGGCATCGCAAAGATCACCCGCAATCGCAGCAATGCTTTCAGGTTCGCCTGCGAGCTTTTCAGCAACAACAGCTAAGGCTTCATCCCATCCTGCGGCGCGGAGCTTTCCGTTTTCGCGAATATAAGGCTTATCCAGACGCTGACGGGCCAGACCGTCCCAGTTGAAACGGGCTTTATCGGTGATCCATTCTTCATTCACGGCATCATTGATGGTTGGCATCACGCGCAAGACTGCACCGCCGCGGCTATCTATACGAATGTTAGACCCAACAGCATCCATGACATCGATTGATTCAACTTTATCCAGCTCCCATGGACGCGCATTAAAGGCGTAAGGCTTGGAGGTCAGAGCGCCAACAGGACAAAGGTCAATTACATTGCCTGAAAGCTCAGATGTAAGAGATTGCTCAAGATATGTCGTGATTTCAGCGTCTTCACCGCGAGAAGCCAGCCCGATTTCTTCAACGCCTGCGACTTCGGTCACGAAACGCACACAGCGCGTACACTGAATACAGCGCGTCATAATCGTATTGACCAATGGGCCCATATGTTTGTCATCAACGGCGCGCTTATTCTCTTCAAAGCGCGACGCGTCACGGCCATAGGCCATAGCTTGGTCTTGCAGATCGCACTCACCGCCTTGGTCGCAAATTGGGCAATCAAGCGGGTGGTTGATAAGAAGGAATTCCATCACGCCTTCGCGCGCTTTTTTCACGGTCTCACTATTCGTGCGGATATTCGCAGGCGTACCGTCGCGGTTCGGACGCAAATCTTTGACTTGCAGCGCGCAAGACGCTTGCGGCTTAGGCGCGCCGACCCATTCGACAAGGCACATGCGGCAGTTACCCGCGACTGACAACCGCTCATGATAACAGAAACGCGGGATTTCCGCGCCTGCCGCCTCTTCACAGGCTTGCATCAGCGTATAATCCGCCGGCACTTCATATTCAG
>JAHDCL010000057.1 GCA_020629875.1 Hellea sp. | reverse complement strand
GGCAGCAAGCGAATAAGTTGTTTCCGAGTAGGGACTTTCATTGAGGTCAGCTTTGCGGGCAAAACGGACCTCAGAGCTAGTTGGTTAGCTCCATTTTTTCTCATCATTTAATCCGTTTTTGCGGGGATCTGATATTTTGCGATTATGGATGCTTCGAGCGTATCACACATCCTTCGTACTGCCGTTATGTCGCTTAAGACCTTGTCACGCGTTTCAGTCTGTTCCGCTATCTCACGGTCTTGTTTGTTTTCCTGAGTTTCGTAGTCTTCTCCATATGCGACTAGCTGTATTCTACGAATAACTCGATGATCCCAACGTGATATTTCGTCTACAGTCTTAATCCAATCAGCCTCTTGATCGAGTGAAAGTCTCGCGGCTTCACTGAGACATAGTCTAATAAATCGGCGCGAAAGCTGGTCGTATATAGATGCCGCTTTCAAACAGTTTTGAATATCCTCAGTCACATCTGGAATAGCCATCGAATGAGCTGTCTGGGCAAAATATCCATCTACCTCCACATGTTTTGGCGAGAGCCTATTCAGAGCCTCAGTAATGGCGATTTCAGACATTAACCTCTGAGCGGGCTTTGGCAAAACTTGGATATGAGAAAGCAGATCGAGGATAGCTTCCCGGCATTCGGTCCTCTTATCAGCTTGTTCCGCAGGAGCAGCCGTCTCAACACTATTAATTAATTCCGCCACATGATGGGAAAGCCAACGCGCGAGCGTGTCGCAACTCTCTGACAAGTTGAGCTCCTCTACAATTTTTTTACCAAGTGAAGTGACGCTATCAGACATGATGTTCGTTTCCTTCTTGATCTATAAGAGTAATCAAATGTGAGCTTGGACTTGGACCGCTGTAATCTTCAGAATTTATACTGTGCCGACTTGTTCTAATTGAGCGTTGAACGCGCCTGGCGACAATCAACCAACTGTTTTCTGATTTGAGGTAATCAAGCAAAGCACCTTGCTGCACAGAAAATATATTTCCATGACCTTGAGGATAATCTTCATCTTCTTGGTCTCCCCATCTAAGGCAATTCCCGAAAGGTAAGTTTGAGCCTGTTAGCCAGCATCGAGCATAATCATCACACTCCAATTTAAGTGTCTTCTTCAGGTCTGACGCCGGTATGGTCCCGGGTATAGTAACTTTTCCTGCCCAAGGGTCGACATGATCAATGCCTTGACCCCACCGTTTGGTTTGCGTCCATCCTTTCAGTAAATATCCTTTTGTATTAATTTCAAATCCCAAATCCTCTTCGTCTGGAAGCCTAAAGTCCGAACTATCGGCAATCGTTTGGAGTGCCCTTGCAAGAGAAAATGCTCGGCTGCCTGGCGATACCAAAGCACTTGAAACCGATATATTTACTTCACGGCTCGTTCCGGAGCGGTACATTGTGATGTTCGCCTCTGCGCAAACATTCCCGTCCGCAACGATTGGCGTTAGAAGATCCGCCTTTGTGATTGAGCGTGACCAATCCCTGTCATCATCCTTTTCTTGCCAGTTCCAAGTTATGACTGGTTCTTTGTCTCGCCAGTCAAATCGCCAACGGCCCGAGGGGTCTGAAGGTAGATAATCAGATAGCCATTGTTTCACCTTCTGCGTCGAATCCTGGGTTGCTTTAGAGCTAGATTGATCAAGCGTTTTGCCCGCCACGTGCATCAAGGCATGAACGGTTCTATAAAATTGAACATCTTCAGTCTCAGGATGCTCATACTTGCGCTCCCAAGTTGAACGACCCCTATAGACTCCAGCTGAATTCCTAGGGTCGCGCTTGCCAATGGGCTTTGCTTCATGGTCATAAAGCGCATTCATTTCAGTCATAACAGCGTCTTGGGCTGCATAGTATTCTAACCCAAAAGCTGTCTGCATGTCGTTAACCCAGCGATCCATATCGTGACCGAAGTAGTGTCGTTCTTTATTTTCCTCTTTATTATCACCTGCAGAATCTGGAGCGCCAAATAAGTCCGGGCCTCCATAGCTACATATGTTTTCCAGTCTCTCGCGGTCTTTTTGATTTAAGGAATGCTCGCCGATGTCATCAAGACGTAGAAGACAGTCTGCTATAAGCCAACGTTTAAGTAGATGCATTTCTCCATTATTACTTGCTGCCTTTAGAAGCTCGAAAATACGATTTGATAGTTTCCAGTCCTTAGCAATCGCCCGACGGATGACATGTAAAAAAGCAATTTCGGCGGAGGTCTCCCGAATGTCGAAACGGGCGTCATGAAACGCTCTGGTGTCCTTTTTTTCAAACCTAGAACAAATGCCGTCCAAGAGCTCGGATCGTTCAAGTATGATAGTTAGGGCTGTGGCATGCATACCCTGCCAGCGATCGGGTCTGTGAGGAGATGCAAGAGCGTTCCAAATATACCCACTTAAACTTTCAATTGTATCTGTCTTCGGATTGAGACACTCATCCCAATTTCCGTCAGGCTTGTCATTGTCAATAAGGGGTTCAATCAGCGTCAGACCGTAGTTGAGTACTCGACATGCTTCCTCCGCATTAAGAACCTTGGATATGAGGTTTACAATACCGAATAGTGATCCGGAACCCATGTCCTCGGCCCAAGCTACGCGCGCTTCCAAAGCCGCAACGAAGATGTCTCGACTGCGCATACCAATGTCTATCGCCATTCGATCCAGCGGTGTATCCTGACCATAAGGGTAAAAACCAAGGTAACTGGGATCGCGGCCAATTGTTAAAAGGATCAGCTTATGCAGCCCGCGTTTGAAACTATCGACCCTTAACCAGTTTGATGGAATGGCATTCAGGTAAGTTGCAATCGTGTATGTCGATAAGACGTTACTGTTGAATAAGGCTTCCAGGCGATCCAACCGCTTGCCTGGTGTGACGTTTTCAAAAAGTAGTTCAGCAAGACGTTTGTCGTAGCTGTAAGGCAACCGTTCAAGCACAATTTGTTTTGCCTTTTCGATATCAACTTCATTATTGAGGTTAAGACCATTTAGGTTTTCGAGAGTTACTTGTGACGGGTCTGGTTCCGTCTCTAAAGAGGCAGACGAATTGCTCCTGCGAGCAATAGAAGTGGCGCTTATTGGTCTTGACTCTCCTCCTGTTAATTGCGCCCATTCTTCATCTGAAAACGTTTCAGCAGTTCCCTCATGAGCAAGTAGGGTATATGTAGCGACCTCCTGTCGACCAACAGGTCGAGTGGCGAGGTACGGAAGGATAGGACGAACCAAGTCACTGTAGCACCAGCCAGATTGGAAACCCATTAGTACAGCCGCTCCTCTGGACATAAGTGACCGTTTTCTGAAAGAGCCTTTCTCGCCGCAACAAGAAGGCGGTCCGCGCCTCCAAAGCGACGGTCCCTCCATCGCGCTAAGATTGCTAACAGGGAAGGTGGTGAAAGAGCGGAAACCGCCCTAATTACATAGTTTCGTTGCCAGTATTTATCACGAGCCATGAATGTGTAAGAAAATTCAGAGACACGGGCTAATCGATAGGCTAGTGCCGCGTTATCTTTTTCTGTCTTGCCGCCTGCCTCTCCAAGCTGAAGCAGTGCAAGCAACCGATCAATGTTCTCCTGACCTACTTCGTCGGCAACACGAGCAACTTTGTCGAGGTAGAGTTTTGATTCCTGTACATCGGTAGCGTATAATGTGGTCGCTGCACTCATATGTGCGTCTATGAGGCTTTCCACACCTTCATCACTCTCTCTAATCATGGGGCCTACAAAATTAATTACCTCATAGGCAAAATCTTCGAGGCCGGTCACGCGGGAGCATATTCGTGCAATCCGAAATAGTGCCGGAGTGTTCATTGAATCCTTTCGACGCCGCACCCAATCCATGAATTTATTAAGATGGCTGGACTCAATCGTCTGTTCAGCGCCACACCATTCCAGACATTCGGCCCACAGACTGGCGATACTGCCCTCGTAACGCTTGGCATCATGTGGTGTCTGATGTTGTTGAGTTAGGGTGGATTTAGAGAGTTCACCCGCTAGTGTTATCGCGTCATCGACATTAATCTTCCCGAGGAGGATGTCCGCGCGAAGTTGGCACCATGGCATGATTGATCCTTCAACCAAGCGAAAGAACTCCATATCCCGCGTACGGACCTGGCTATGACCAGTCTTTTCCCAATTCTTGCGCAGGTCACCATCAAGCATGTCAGCAATTGTAACATTCTCCCCTGCTAAGCGCTGGATTACGGCCAGACTTGTGCACTTCTGTAAGAAAACGCGCTGTAGTCCCCATACATTTGCATAAGTCTGCTTCGCAGGTGCAAAAGTCTTGATTACTTGAGCAATTTCATAGTCACCCAACAAATTATAGCGCCGGAAAGCCAAGGCAATAGCAACAGCGACGTATGAAGTCACAGGTTCGGTTCTATTCATCTGAGCTTGTTCTTCAGGTAACCTGCGCAACAATCTCAGTGTGAGCTTTAACTTTTCACTTGTTGCTAATGACGGTAACATTTGGTTTTCAAACAAAGTATCGATAACGGCTAGACGAGTTGGAAAAGACGTAGAATCATCTTCGCCAATCGCAGTTAGAATGTCCCATTTTCCAAGGTGCCCGAGCTGTTGGCAGACGATCCTACTGAGCAAGTGAATGCGTGAGCGACTAGTCCAGCCTTGTATATGGTGATTA
The DNA here is from genome assembly GCA_020629875.1 of Hellea sp. Classification (GTDB taxonomy): domain Bacteria; phylum Pseudomonadota; class Alphaproteobacteria; order Caulobacterales; family Maricaulaceae; genus Hellea. The sequence goes on along the minus strand of JAHDCL010000057.1, from coordinate 12,361 downwards.
AAGCTCTCAACTCCTTCAACGTTTAACAGCGCTATCGCTAATGCGGCTGCGTCCTCGTTTGATACGGAGCCAACTTGATTGTCCGTTGAATTCGTCCGTCTCGCCCATTCTTTGAGCCAGTATAGAGCGGCACGGATGTGCGTTCTAGCTTCCGCACGCGTCTCTTCATTCCAACTCAATAGAGAAGCAGAGTAAACGAAGTGCCCTCCATGCCAGCCTGTGCTGAAGGGTCTACGTGCGACGAGTTCACGTTGTTGATCAGGGAGCATGGTTCGGCCAAACAGGTGAGAATGACTCTGAATCAACTCATTTTGACGACCTTCACCAGCTGTTTCACCACCCAACTTCAAAGCCAGCTTTCCTGCATCCTCGTATCGCTTATCGGAAAGCGCACTTTTTAAAGCAAAACGCATTCTTTGCACGGCGATGGATCGGCTATCTACAGGGTCAGAATTCGGCAACCCCCGCTCAGCCAATATGTCTTCTACGAGTTCAGCGTCTCGTCCAGTGCGATGGAGAAGTTCAGGTAGTGCTGCTGCAACATAGTTGCTTTGTGTTGCAAACGGCTGGAGCATGTCGACGAAACTCGAGAGTTGCTCTTTTTCTGGTGCATAGCGCTCTCTGAACCAACTCTCAGAAGGCTCGTCAAAAAACTGTATCGCGTCCCCGTTCATTGCAAAAGGTCGACCAATATTTCGAACAAAATTTCGTATTTGCGCCTCGGGCACGTTAGAGATTACTGACAGAACCGAAATAGGGACAAAGGGCCTCAATGCCGCAATGGCCGCACATAGTCGGTCTATTCCCGTGCGGTGTTTTTCAGGGAGGTCATGACGTAGCTTGAGAATAGCTGTCTCAAATAAGTCTCTTATGGCTTCTTTAGCCGTAACTGGATTTGGACCGAACGCAATCAACATCTCGGGCAAAGAAAGGTTCTTTGAAAGACCAATAGCTTGAACTCGTGGTGTGGCACTTGTCAGATAGTGGAATTCGTCAATATCATTTTCATTGGCATCGGAATATTGTGTTCTCAATAGGGCGGCGGTCTCGGCGTGAGTGAATGCATGTAATTCAGCGCACGGTGCTTCGGGAGGAAGATCGAGCAAGGAGAGACGTGATGTCCACGCTAGAAATACACAAGTCACTCCCTGAGGCAGCGTTTCTCTCGCAAGATCCTTGACGAAGCTGTTACCGAGATTGAATTCTTCAGCGGCCATTTCTGCATTGTCAGCAGCGTCAATAAAAATATAGATATGGGCTTCCGGGTCACTCAAACGTGCATTCACAGATGCATGTGCTAACCGGGATAGGAATGCATCTAAGAGTTCCGAATTAGTCGCCGACCTGTGCGGAATTAAAGGTAGACAAAGCCCCTTAGCTGCCAGCTCGTTTGCCATCTGGGTATACGCTGACCGTTGCCCAAATCTTTCCCTCCTCCGATTGCGGTATTCACCATTCCCGAAACAGTCATAAAGGATACCAATACCTGGTGATGGTATGGAATGCACAAGACGGAATGCAACCGATGTTTTCCCTAGGCCACCTTCAGCATGAATAGCAGCTTTAGAAGGCTTACTTGAAAGCATCTTTCTAAAATCCTCCTCTTGTTCGCGGGGAACAAGGGGTTCTTCATATGAAACGAGAGACGGCGCCGGAAACAGAGATTCATCTAGATCCGTTCCGAGTGCGCGCAGAACATCGGAACGCCTGATAGCCGGATCAGTGGCTCGGTCAGGCATAATTCTGTCGAAAACAAGCTCTAGTAATTGAGCTGAGACAGTGTCATCGGTACCTGGAGAGATTTCCGCCGCCTCGCGCCGCAATTCGCGCTGTTGCTCACGAAAATTTCCAAGACTGTCATCAATTGAAAATGCCAGAAGAAATTCCCGAAGATCGTCGTCACTTGTTGCGCCAGTATAGGTCATCAACCTTGACCAAGCGTTTTTATCCGTCGGGCGTTGCGGGAGTTGAACGAGCCTATTAAACAGACGCTTAGTATTAGCTGAAACAGGCCTGTTCGTCACTAAGTGAAGAGTGACTTTGGCATCATAAAGGCGAGACTGAAGCCATTTCTGAAAAAGATCGTGCAGCACGCCTTCCAAAAGAGATGGTGTCCAAGGCTGATCGAGTCTTTGGACCGAGTGCTTGAGTTGGTAATAATGAATTTCATTGGCTGATTGTGAATCTTCTCCGCCAAAGTATTCACCAACATCAATAATGTCTTCGGAGTTAACAGTTGCATTCTGATGTTCAGTTGCTTCGGCGGCTGAGACGCCTTCAATTGTGACAAGACTGAGACCCGAGCTTTCATCCAAGAGAGGGAGACAACGGCGTGCCACCCACATGTAATGGAACCAATCTCCAGCCCTACTAAAGTTTATCAAATTCGGTGACTTCATCTTGATATTATCAGTGGACTCTAATTTTGCTTCAACCGTTACTTTGTAATAAACTCTTCCAACCAAAATTCATCAATAATGCTGCTATAAATAAGTGTTCTTGATACGCAGTCGTTGTTGAAATGCTCTCTTATTGTCCGGCGTAAAATCAATTCTACGGACAAAACCTGGCACTATTATCGTAGATTGAACAATGAAACCGTGTAAACTAGCAGACATATATTGATTTTAGAGTAGGCCTGTATGTCAAAACGAAACCTTCATGTTGTGCAAAGGCCCGATGGAGATTGGGTAATCAGGCGAGCAGGTTCATCGCGAGCAACTTCTTCACACCCAACACAGGGAGCTGCAGAAAAAAAAGCAATTCAGATTGCAAAGAAAGAAAAAGGTCAGGTTTTCATTCATAGAACCAATGGACGGATAAGAGACGTTAAGAGCTTTAAAGGCTAATCAATGTCGTCTAATTACCTAGCCAACGTTTTTGTAAATTGTCCATTCGATAGTGATTATGTAGAAATTCAATCTAGAATTATTTTCACAATAATTTATCTTGGATTAGAGCCTCAAGTTGCATCGTTGATAGATGACTCTGGTCAATCCCGCCTCGAGAAAATTCAAGAAATGATTGGCAGCTCTCGATTCTCCATTCACGATATTTCTCGATTGAAAGCAGGCGAAAAAGGTGAATTCTATAGATTGAATATGCCCCTTGAATTGGGGATGGACATTGGCGCACGCAATTTTCAAACGAAGTACAGAGACAAGAAATTCCTGATTTTAGAAGCGGCCAAATATGATTATCAAAAAGCGGCGTCAGACCTAAATGGGTTTGATCCAAAGAGTCACGACAACAACGCTGAAAAAGCTGTCGAATGCGTTCGTGATTGGATCGAAAATCAAAGGCCAAAAAAAGCTGACGGCGCAGCAAAGATAAACTCCTTCTATCTGGAGTTTAGAAGTGACTTATACGATGATCTCGTCAACTGCAGGGGTTTTAATGAAGAGCAGGCTAGTAATCTTCAACTCAGCGAACTCGTAACTGAGATGAAAGAATGGTTGGCTGATAGGGCTAACTAAAAAGAAGTTTTTTTGGAAATTGTTCCAACATGACATTCAGTTGTTTTGACAAGCAAATTTCTTTGGGGATCTTGCCAGGCCAAGTATCGCACCCCAGCTCTGGAGGATGAGATAATGAGCCGTAGCGACCCAAACTGTTTTCCTGAACTACACCGCAGCAATAAAAATGTTTGCCTTATGTGCTTCACAGATAGAGACCTCAAACAACTTATTGTAAGCCAAAGAAAACGTGGAGTGTGTGATTATTGTTGACCTGCGCCCCGACTTCCTACCATTTTTTGGTAGAGTCTTTTGATTGTTTTGGCCTTATGCAGCCCTCTTTTGCAAGTGTTGATTTTGGGCATATTCACGCGGCGTGAGATTGCCCAATGATGAGTGGGGTCTGGTGTCGTTGTAATCCTCCTTCCAAAGTCTGATATGATGGCGAGCTTCGGTGAGCGATGAGAATAATGTCTCGTTCAAACACTCATCTCTAAAGCTGCCGTTAAAGCTCTCTACGAACCCGTTCTGCATTGGCTTGCCCGGCGCGATGTAATGCCAGTCAATCTTTGTCTCTTGGCACCATTTAAGTATCGCCATGCTTGTCAGTTCCGTGCCGTTGTCAGAGACAATCGTCTTGGGTCTACAGCCGCGTCTGGCGATTATAGCCTCAAGCTCACGGGCAACACGCCCGCCTGATAATGATGTGTCCGCCACAAGCGCGAGGCACTCTCGGCTGTAATCATCAATGACCGCCAGAACACGGAAGCGGCGGCCATCTGTGAAAGCATCACTGACAAAGTGAGGCTCCAGCGTTCATTGATGCGGCTTGGCAAAATCATTGGCCTGCGTGTCCCAAGAGCACGTTTGCGCCCGCCACGCTTGCGAACCTGCAGCTTCTCCTCACGGTAAAGCCTGCGTAACTTCTTGTGGTTCATCATTATGCCCTGACGCTCCAACATCACGCCGATGCGTCTGTAACCGAACCGGCGGCGCTCACGGGCGACATCCCGAATAGCCTTTCTAAGGTCAGCATCATCGGGCCGAACGCTACTGTATCGCACGGTCGAACGATCCACATCCAAAACTTGGCACGCCCGACGCTGACTAACCTCGTGCGCCTCGCAGAGATGAGCCACAGCTTCTCGCTTAGCCTCGGGCGTCACCACTTTTTTGAGTTAATGTCCTTGCGCATGGCATTGTCGAGCATCTGCTCAGCCAAAAGCTTCTTCAGCCTGTTGTTCTCGGCTTCCAGCGCTTTGAGCTTACGGGCATCAGACACATCAAGCCCACCATACTTAGCCTTCCACTTGTAAAAAGTCGCTGAACTGATGCCGGCCTTGCGGCACACATCCTTCGTCGGCAAGCCGTTCTCCTGTTCTTTTAATATCGCAATAATCTGTTCTTCGCTGAAACGGGATCGCTTCATAATAGTCTCCTTCGTTGTTGGAGACTCCACCAAAAAATGGAGGAAGTTTAGGGGCGCAGGTCAAATTAGGAGTCAAAGGTAGTGGCGTCAGTAAGAAGGTCGTTAACCGACTTAATTTTGAATAAATCCAACAAGCAAACAAACAAGTCCAAAGCCAGCTAGCATCCCCGGAACTAAGATAAAGCCACTAAAGCCGCGGTTTTGTGCCCTTCTGCGCATTGGCGGTAACGTCATAATTACACCCAGTATGGCCGTTATTGCGCCGGGTATGATTAAGATGAACATCGCTCGTTAATCAGGATGCTAGATAACGTAAAGCTGATTTGGATGGCATGAAGAAATAACCTCCTCCGACAACAGTTACTGCGTCAGGAGACCCTTTCAAGAATATAGGACCTTGTTCTGTCGGAATTGTGACGCGTCCCATTTTTCCGCCACGTCCCAGAATTGGATCTACCTCATTATCTAATCCCATAAACTGTCGTGCGTGGCACCACGTCTGCTGGATGAATTCAAATTGCCGCTCAATATCTGCGTTGAGACACATGAACATAAGCCCTTGTTGGTCTGTATTGGGGTCAGAATAAAATCGACCACGTCGCAAAATTCGATGACGGTTTACGATTGCTAGCTCATTTTCATCGTGAGGTTCGAAGCTATCACGAGGGTTTGTACGCCGAACATGCGAGCCGAAAGGGCAGGATAATCCTTTGGGGTCCTCCTGACCTAGTAGGAATTCATTATCTGGTCGCCGGTCTGACGTCTCTCCATCCCAGCCCGTTCCAGGTTGATGCGGGTGTTTCACAAGTGAAGTCCCATCTCGCCAACGGCCCATCATTTTAGCAGCTAGAAACTCCTTTATGTGAGCATGAGTGTAGCCCTTTGGAATGCCTTTGTGGTTTTTATGTTCATTCGCGGCGCGTTCCAAAAATTCGTCAAAGCTCTGCACGTTTTGATCGAGGTGACGGATTACGAGATAGCTACCGTTTTTGGAGAAATCTCGAATAGAGGTTTCGTTCATTCCGTCTTTGTAATCCGGCAAAATGCTTTCAGGGTCATATTTTGCTTGTAAGGTTGGAGCTAAGGTCTTGGTTCCTCGATTGTCTGTATAACCTAAGATGAACTCTCCAGCTTCTACATGATGCATAGGTGTTTCAGCAGACCGGCCACCGCGCTGTAGTCCTTTGACGATAGGCTGGCTTACGCCATCGACAAAACCAAACGGTTCACGGGGGAGGTCGGAATTACCTCTGGGCAGGTCATGTTGACCATAATCTTCATCTTTTCTGTCGAGAAGGTGACTTGTTATGACACAGTCAACGACCGCTCCGCCAAATTTGCCTAAACTTTCTTCTAGGTCATCGCATAGCCGTCTGATCTCTTCCTTTGCGTTCTTAATCGAGTTCTTATCGTTACGGATATAAATGAGGTAGGCGCAATCGACAGTTCCATCTTTCTGTTTTGTCTTGTGTCCCCATCTCCATAGGTCAGCTTTATCTTCTCCCGTATCGGCCAATATACGAGCCCGCTCAGGGTGATCCATACCCTGCAAGAATGGGTATGAAAATTGAGATAGGGTTTCATTATTCAAATTGAGTTTGCGAAGGCCCGAAGCAGTAAAGCAAATTTGATCTATTCTAGCTTCTGGCGTTGAGCCATCAAACCCAATCAACCCTAACCGTGATCGGAGCCATACCTTCGCATCACTGGGCTTCGGAGGCAGTTGTAGGAGCACGCACGCGGACTGCTTATGTTGCCCAAGCCCCTTGAACAGAAGTGATTGGATTTCGTCTCTTTCAACATCTGCAGCTGGTCGAACGGCGCTACCAAACAAGTCTAGGAATTCTTCAGCCTGTGTGGCCGTTTTAGCGGTTAGTAGTCCTTCACGGATGGCTGCGTTTTGGCGTATCCGTTCTGTTGTCAGGTGTGGGTAGGCTGAATACCAAAAGCGCGTTGGGATTTGTTGACGACGAGCCCAGCGTTTGAAGATTTCTCCGGAGCTCGCGCCTTTAAAGAACAGTAGACGTGTTTTCGGAAATCCGAGTGTATTTGACCAAACTCCAGTCAAGCCTTCTGTCGCTTTCGAGATAAAGTCTTCTAAGTAACTCTCCCAAGACCCGCCATAATTTGAACAGAAAATGAGTTTGTCGGTGCCGGGAATTTGGAACCATCTTGCAAAGTTAATGGTCCCTATTTCTGACAGATAGCCCGGACGAAAAGAACGTTTGGCAAGCTGGCCAATGATCAGAAAGGTTAGCCTCAGCGATATTTTACGCAATATGCCGGGTTTGATTTTTGACACCCCAAACAAATGGTTCTGAACTTGGCCTATATCTTCTTTAGAACGTGCTTCTGATAAAGTCGTTGGGTTCGGTAAAGTTAGATCAGGTTCTTCTCTGCGTTCTCGTTTGAGTAATAAAACTAAGAAAAAGAGAGTTGAAAGTGTTAGAAGCCCTAGTGACCAGAGGGCAAATTGCCAGATGACACTCCACATGATTTGCAGCGTCATCCCGAATTTGGGAAGCGTAAAATATGTAGCGATGGCGGCTAATATTAAAATAGGCCACATCAGCTTTAGGATTGTGATAGTAGCAATCTGAAGAATAACGCGGGGGTCAGTCGCCTTCCTTAATTTCGCAGTGGCTGTTTCTTGAGGTTTTTCTGGAATCAAGGTGGCTAGAGCCGGAGATGTTTCATCTCCTTCCGTGAAATGGTAATCTGAAGTAATATCCTCTTTTAGTTTGTAGAGAATATTTAGCGCCGCGCCAGAAGGCTGTTCCCTATCAAAGTAGTCCCTTATTCCTCTCGCGAGGCGATAGTCTTGTTCAATGCGCTGAACTGTAAGACCGGGTACTCCTGAAAAATTTAAACCCGGTATGTTGAAATAACTAGTTCCTGGTTTGACCAAGTGGCGCTTTAAGAAAGATGCCTTCGTTCCGGCGAGCTCCAGAGTTTGGAAGAGAGGGTCAAATAAACCGCTCGCACCGCTTTCGACATCATCGAATAAGCTTAGGGCTTTTTCGGTTGGGCCATCAACCGACATCTCGATAACCAGAAAATCACGCTCATCATCATGTACAAGTGCAGAACTAACAAAGTGGATTATCTTCGAGTTGCCAAACGCCTTTCGTATCTCCTTGGAGGCTGGATTATTAAGAGCATCCAACTCCGCTTCTATTTTCATGCGCTTGGCGTGAGATGTTGGTATCACTATAGTGATGAAAGAATGGCTCATGTGTACATACTTCTATTTGACTGGATAGGCGTATTGCTCGGGCAGCTAGTTATTGATCGACATAAGAGTCATTGGTTGATCGGATATTCTCTTGAGGCAAACTTTCTAGGCCTTTTAGCATTTTAGCGATTATAACCCGTCCCATATACTGACCAAAACAAGGATGATGGTTTTCATGAGGTTTAAATTCCGAGGGATCAAAGTCCGGGCTACCAAAAGCTAAGTAGTCGCCTTGGTGTCTGACAGACATTTCTATGTCGTAGAAAATCTCCGGTGTTTTAAAAACGCTGGGGTCCTTACTAGCAGTATCACACAACACACACATTAAGTCTCCTTTTGCGATTCTTATTCCTTTGTATTCGAAGCCTGTTGAAGCTTGGCGAAATATAAAACCAGTGGGTGAGTTATGCCGCATAGCTTCGTCTAATGTAGCGCGGGCATTTAAAGTCATTCTGGCGTTGAAGGTGGCGAGCAGGTTTCTCGAAGGGGCAATGCTGTCCGCAAATTTCCCTTCAATCGTTTCAATGACGCCTGCGAAAGCACGGCCCGTCAAGTACTGAAATGACCCAACGAGTTCCATAACGATATTGATTACGAGCTGATCATACACCTTGATGGAAGATGATTTAGCCACATTAGTTTCTTTCATTCTATGAATTAATGACCACTCAGGAGGACTTACAAGCGAAGCTCGGATGGTCTCAATGTAGCTTTTTGAGATCATGCGACTGGCCAGCAAAAGAAGCTTATTGTGATCGCCTGGATTCATAAATAGATGCCCAAACATCACTTCAATCCAGAATACTAATTCGTTAGCTTGTTGTACTTCAGGGATTGGGATTAAGTTCGGGTTTTTCCCTCGCAACTTATTTGTGAATCTGAACAAACGATAGGCAAAACCCGGTTTGTCTCTCATTCTCAAGCCCACCATGTCTTTGACTAAAAGGTAGGTAACGAGGTATCCATAATCCCGAACAGGATCATATGACGTGCTGCCGTTGCTTCTCTTAGAAAAACTTTGCTCAATAAGATTGATGGCTTTTTCGACTGCTTTATCGACCTGATCATTGAAAAATGTTGATGGACAGTTTTCTTTAACGTTTCGATGGAGCTTTGGCGTTATAGAAAAGGCCTGATTTAGGAGGTCCCATTGAGTGGATTTGTTTGTGGCAGTAATGAAGAACTCCGCTCCGCCACCGCCTGAAATCAAAGCGCTGTCATAGTGAGACAGGTCAACTTGGTCAGCAAGGCCGGGTCCCAGAATTTGAATTGCGTCTTCATGCTTGGCGAAGAGATGACACTTAATGGCGCGGTTGGAATTTGGACGGACTGTAAATGTAAAGCTGTCAGTTTCAAATTCATCAGCAATTATTTCCTTCCCCATTCGAGCCAGCCAGTCACGTTTGGGAAACTGCTTGAAAGTGGTTTGGGGCTGAGAATCCCTAGACTTTAAAATATCCAAACTCCTTTGAATCTCGCTGGCTCCAATATGTGGATCATAATTTTAAAGGCTTGGGTTCGTCAAACCTAGATTCAATAACTCATCAGCGTAAATTTGTGAAAGCAAGGGCCAGGCTAGTGGGAATTTGGCCCGGCCCTTATAATAGGTAAGGGCCCGAGAGATGGGATAAAATCTCTGCCCCGAGTTGATGACCGCCCCGACCAATCAACTGAAAACATGAATTACACAGAACGAATTGCTCGTATTGACATAATCTTCACAAAAAGTTGACATTTTAGACCCCCTAGGACAGAGCATGAATGCACTAACTTTGTTCCCATCCTGAATCTCAATGAAAACTCTTTCGGTAAATTATTACTTTTACATTCTGGATCGGCTTGAGGCGCTGGGCTTCAATCGAGAATCCGCATCGCACCTAGTTTCGTTTGACAGGCTGACGAATACTCATCCCAGTGATAGGATTGATCTTGAGGCCCTTTATGATCTTCTAAAGCTGGCGCAGTCTGAGTTGTCTATCCCGCATATTGGTCTTAGCGTGAGCAAGAGTTTTCGGATTTCGAACTATGGATATGCGGGGAACATCTTTTCGACCTGCAACACCATTACGGACGCAATATTGTGTGCGGAAAAATATAGTTGCCTGGCTCACACAATGGGTCGTTTCAAACGAGATCAAAGCGGAGAGGCTTCCGGTAAATGGGAAAGATACGTTTGGACACCCAACTTTGAACCAAGTGATGACGAAAAATATCGTCAGATTACAGAATGCGTGCTCAGTAATTACGCGCTTACGATTCAATGGTTATCTTGGAGTTTAGAGGGAAGCGTTGATAAGGTTAGCTTTCGGCATTCACCAAAATTGCCACTTTCTGCCTATCAGGATGTACTTGGGTGTGCGGTTGAATTTGAAGCGGAACAGAATGCATTTTTAATTGACCGCGCATTACTTGAAACGCCGATCCCAACCGCTAACCCTCTTAAACTGTCATTACTGGAACAGAAGCTTAATCGAGTGCTAGCTGAATATAATCAAACCAGCGACCTTCTCGGACGTTTGGAATACGCATTGAAAAAAATGATCCTAACCGAGCGTCCAAGTTTCGCACGCGTCGCAGATGAGCTCGCATTAAGCGAACGAGCGTTGAAGCGTTATTTAAGTAAAAAAGATACTCGATTTCAGGATGTAGTTCGGAAAGTGAAAATGGAGCTTTGCGACATCTACATCAAACAGGGCGTTTCATATTCCGAAATTGCTCAGTTACTTTGGTATTCAGATCAAAGTGCCTTCACGCGCGCATACAAGAATTGGCACGGTGTTTCACCCAAGAGTCATATGTCTCAAACTTAGAAATGCTTGCAGAAGTTGTGTGTTTAGTATTTAGTATTAGGAGTACACCGTAGACAGATCACGAGTGGGAATGTGATTTGTCAGACCTGCCGGATGCGCGCCCCTCTGGCAGGTCACTTTTCTCCTTTGCACAACCTCACAAATGGTTGTTCGCTATTTTCGACATGATAACTTTGCTATTGTCTGCTTTGGGGATACTTTCACCTCTGCTTATCAAAATAAGGAGCTTACCTTCAGCGCCCGCGATCATTGCTTCTTGTTCTTACCCTATTTGTTTCCCGAATATTGCGTAGGCCGAGCCTTTTTTCTCTCTCGAGGCGGTCATTTTTTGCATCGTGTAGCGTCATTTGGTGCGTCTGACATTCAGGTCTATCCCGCTTGGGCTGCGCCTTTTCCAGCGGGCCTATGTGGACGTTCATGCGGTCCGTTTTAAGGTCGAGCGCCTGTTCGAGGTTGAATTTTAGGCGGTCGACATTGTCTGTGACGAGGGCAACTTTTTCTTTGTGGCGGGACATGCCGACATAGAAGCTCTCCAGTGTGGTAAGCGGGCTAGCGTGGGACGGCATGACGACGATCGCGCTGTTTTCTGTTTTGCCTTGGACGGAGTAGCCTGTGAGCGCCCATCCGTGATCCATGTGGCGAAGCTCTGGCGCATTTAAGGGCAGGGTGAGCGTTTTGCCTTTGTCTAGGATAAGGGTGACAGCTTTCTCGTCTATGGATTTGATGGTGCCGCGATCATTATTGTTGACTTTGCGTCCTCTGCCACCCCGCGTAAACCGCACGCGGTCTTTGGCGTGGAGCGTGATTTTATCCTGCTGATAGAGCTGGATTGTATCTTTGTGTTGCTTGAGCTTCGCGGGTTTGAAGGTCTTGGTTTTGCCATTGGATGAGAGTGTGACGCGGCTGCGTTTCTCATCAACCGCTTCGATTTTGTAGATCTCGCCCCGCCGCAAACCTGCACGTTTCATATCGCGCCCAATGCGAATATGGCTGGCGTCCTTATAGGTCTTAGCGAGCATTTTTTGGCTCGGCTTGGCATGTATTTGTCGCCAAGTTGTGTGCTCTCGGCCGGGACCTTTCTGTCCCAGTGAGCCTTTGATTGCGGCGTTGATCTGGGCCTTCTGGCGATTGGTTTGCACGATAATCGGTGTCTTAGAATTGTCGCCAGCCTGCCACAGATCAATGGCATGTTGGTTCATGCTGTCTTTGCTCAATTCGTGGATTTCAGGCGCGAAGGCTTTAAAGCCCGCTTTGATCTTACCCTTGGCGAGCGCCGCAACGCCGTCGCGATGACGCGCGCTTTTCTGCCGAACGATCTGATCAATTTTGGCGGTGCGCAGGCCCGCGCGCTGCAGATCTTCAAAAGGTGTGCCTGCCTCGATCGCGCCATGTTGATTGATGTCGCCCATCAACACGACTTTCGCCAGATCCT
>JAHDCL010000056.1:3718-17354 GCA_020629875.1 Hellea sp. | reverse complement strand
TCACTCCGCGGCTTCGGCGGTCTCTGTAGGCGGCGTCCAGCGTAAGACAGGCTTTCTAGCCGCTTTGGTTTCATCCAATCGGCGCATCGGCGCATAGACAGGTGCTTGCTTAAAGCTTTCCACATCGCCTGATTTCGCGCGCTCTGCGAGATGACGCATAGAGCCAATGAACCGGTCGAGCTCGCCCTTACTCTCGCTCTCAGTTGGCTCAATTAACATCGCGCCGTGGACCACAAGCGGGAAATACATCGTCATGGGGTGATATCCCTCATCGATCATCGCTTTGGCAAAATCGAGCGTTTCGACACCTGTATCTTTCAAGAAACGGTCATCAAATAACGCTTCGTGCATACACGTTCCGCCAAAGGCAGGTGTCATCACATCGGAAAGAGATGCCTGCACATAATTGGCATTAAGAACCGCATCCTCTGTCGCTTGCTTGAGGCCATCCGCGCCGTGGCTCATCATATAAGTGAGCGCCCGGCTATACATTCCCATCTGGCCGTGAAAAGCACACATACGGCCGAAACTAGCCTCATCTGCGCTTTCTACCAAGTCAAACCCATCTTCGGTTTTAATAACATAAGGGACTGGCGCATGATCTTTCAAAGCCGCGGACAATACGGTGGGCCCTGAACCTGGCCCGCCGCCGCCATGCGGCGTAGAGAAGGTTTTGTGTAAATTAATATGCATCGCATCAACGCCGAGATCCCCTGGACGCACACGGCCGACAAGCGCATTAAAATTAGCGCCATCGCAATAGAAGTAGCCCCCTGCTTTATGAATGAGCTCCGCGATTTCGATGATATCATTTTCAAACAGCCCGCAAGTATTAGGATTAGTCAACATGATCCCCGCAATGTCGCTATCCCCGCCGAGCCCTGAGAGCTTTTCCCGTAAGGCCTCCATATCCACACGGCCTTTGTCATTGGCCGGAATTTCATCAACGCTAAATCCGCATTGCACGGCGGTGGCAGGGTTTGTACCGTGGGCACTTTCCGGCACCAGAACACGGCGCTTATGGGATGCGCCATCAGCGTCCAACCGAGCCCGGATCGCCATCATGCCGCAAAGTTCACCATGAGCCCCTGCCTTGGGCGTCAGCGCCACAGCCGGCATATTACAGAGCGTCATCAGCCATTCTGACAGCTCATACATAAGTTCAAGGGCACCTTGAACTGTGCTCGTTGGCTGCAAGGGGTGAACATCAGCAAAGCCTGGCATACGCGCTACTTTTTCGTTTAGACGCGGATTGTGCTTCATCGTGCAAGAACCTAGCGGGTACACACCCAAGTCAATGGCATAATTCTTTTGAGACAAACGAACATAATGGCGCATTGTCTCCGGCTCAGAGAGACCGGGCAAACCAATCTCGCCTTCCCGCTCGTGATTGCCAAGACGGCTGGCACGTCCTTTAGGTTCCGGAAGATCTACCCCCGTGCGGCGCGGCGTTCCTGTTTCGAAGATAAGCTTAGTGGCTTGCTCCAAGGCCTTATTGCCAGAGACGGTTTTCACTTCATTGCTGTTGGCCGCTGCAGGCGATGTCGGACGCCCTTGATTATTCAGGCTCATGATAACACCTCCTCAAGTGCATGCCCAAAGGCGTGCATATCCTCATCCCTCACAATTTCGGTCGCGCAAACCAGGAGCAAATCCTCATGCGCCCCTGCGCTAATGCGGCTGAAGGGAACGCCGCCAAGAATGTCTTTCTCAGCAAGTGCCCGAACCACCTCAGCCGCTGGCTTATTCAGTTTCACAGTGAATTCATTGAAGAAGGTTTCGTTCAATACATCAGCCCCAGAAATTCCGTCGATGATATCCGCCATGTGGCACGCATTTTCGTGATTAAGTGTCGCCATGCGCTTCAATCCAGCATCACCGAGCAAGCTCATATGAATGGTGAAAGCGAGACAACACAGGCCACTATTCGTACAAATATTCGACGTCGCTTTCTCGCGGCGAATATGTTGCTCGCGCGTTGAAAGGGTCAGCACATAACCGCGATCGCCATTAGCATCGACGGTCTCGCCGCAAACACGGCCCGGCATTTGCCTCACAAGTTTCTGGCGGCAAGCAAAGAGCCCGACATGAGGCCCGCCAAAGTTCAGTCCAACGCCTAAGCCTTGGCCTTCGCCTACCACAATATCGGCGCCCTGCTCACCTGGAGATTTAATCGCGCCCAGCGCGACAGGTTCTGTAAAGACGGCAATCAGCAGCGCCTTATGGGCGTGAGCTTTCTCGGCAATCGGCGCGAGGTCAACAATCTCGCCAAAAACATTGGGCGATTGAACCACGACGCAGGCCGTCTCATCAGTAATCAAATCTAAAACAGAGGCGTCAGCCCCAATTTCAGGCGTCACCTCGTTAATATCAATACCGAGCGTTTGCGCTACCGTTTGCGTTGCCGCGGCATAGTGAGGGTGCAGGCCCGGCGCGAGGATAGCTTTTGTCTTACGCGTCACGCGCTTAGCCATCACCACAGCTTCGGCGCAGGCGGTTGACCCATCATACATAGAGGCATTGGCGACATCCATGCCTGTCAAAAGCGCAACTTGCGTTTGGAACTCAAAGAGTGCTTGCAGCGTGCCCTGACTAATTTCGGGCTGATAAGGGGTATAGGCTGTCAGGAATTCAGAACGCTGTATCAGGTGATCGACCGTTGCTGGGATATGGTGCTTATAGGCCCCTGCTCCGCAGAAAAAGGGTACCGATGACGCGCTAACCGATTTGCTAGACAGACGCATCATGTGGCGTTCAACCTCCGCCTCGGATTGATGTAGCGGAAGATCAACAAGCCCCTTAAGGCGCGCAGCCTTAGGCACATCCTCGAACAAGGCATCAATTGTGTCGACACCAATCACATCAAGCATGGCGGCCCGATCATTCGCATTTAATGGGAGGTAACGCATTTAATTAGTCCTTATTCTTACAAGCATGGGGATTCACCAATCGGCCTGCAGCGATGCCTGTTCCTACGGAAAGGCCTGTTATCCAAAATTCATCTGTCAGAAGTTTCTTGAGCATTAGGTTTACAGCAGTGGTAACAACCACAATGGTTACTAATTCCAATAAGAACCTCATTTACAAATCTTCCCTAAAGTCCGTCGCAATATTCTTTATATTTCGCTTCATCCATAAGGCTCTCTAGCTCGCTGGCGTCCGCGATTTTCATTTTTAAAAACCAACCATCTCCATCGGCTGAGGCATTCACTGTTTCGGGCGCGTCTTCGAGTGTTTGGTTCACTTCGGTGACTTCACCGCCAACAGGGGCGTAAACTTCGGAGGCGGCTTTCACGGATTCTACAACGGCAGCTTCGTCACCCTTTCCAACCTCACGGCCGATTTCAGGAAGTTCAACGTAAACAACATCTCCCAACTGCTTGGCAGCATAAGGTGAGATTCCAACGGTTCCTGTATCACCGTCAACTTTGATCCACTCATGATCTTCTGTGAAATATACTGACATTAAGTCCTCCTCTATCCTCGATAATATTTATGCGGCGCGAAAGGCATTTTCACGACCTTGGCTGCGCGCGGTTTTCCGCGCACAATCAGCTGAATAGGCGTTCCCGCCTTGGTAAATTTGCGGGCGACATAACCCATGGCGACAGGACCGCCGGCTGTTGGACCAAAACCGCCACTCGTAATCTCGCCAATGGTGTTGCCGTCTAAATCCTGAATTTCAGTATGCTCTCGCGCAGGCGCGCGGCCTTCGGGCTGAATGCCGACAAGGCGCTTGGTGGACTTATCTGCGATGTCGGCGGCCACACGCGCGGCGCCCTTATAACCCGCATTCGCACTCCGGCGATGTTTTTGGATTGACCAGAAAAGACCGGCTTCAATAGGAGAGACCCCCGTGTCGATATCATGTCCATAGAGGCAAAGCCCTGCTTCAAGACGCAGGCTATCACGCGCGCCCAAGCCAATCATTTCTACATCTTCATGGGCGAGCAACATATCGGTCAACGTCTGGACATCGTCATGCTTGACGGAGATTTCATAACCATCTTCGCCCGTATAACCGGAACGGGAGACATGGCACCAAATTGTCGGAGTTAACGGAATGTCGATTGAATTCATGAAAGTTAGGTCTCTAACGGCAGGGTTAAACTGCGAGAGCACATCCACCGCTTTTGGTCCTTGCAAGGCAATCAGCGAGAGCGTGTCATCGGCGACATCAATAGTAATCCCGGGCGGCATATATGTTGCCAGATGCATAAAATCATCAGCCTTACAGCCCGCATTAACCACCAGGTAAAGCTTATGGGTATGCCCCTCAAAACCAAGACGGCTTATCATCAAATCGTCTAAAATTCCGCCCTCATCATTGAGGAATTGGGAATAACGCTGTTGTCCGGGCTTCAAGCTCTGGATGTCTGCTGGCACTAAGGTCTCGAGTGCTCTGGCAGCTGTCTCGAACGTCCCGTCATCCGCAAAAATGAAACATTGCCCCATATGAGAAACGTCAAAAAGCCCCGCCTTCTCGCGTGTATGCAGATGTTCTTTCATCACGCCCATCGGGTATTGCACAGGCATATCATAACCGGCAAATGGAACCATCTTAGCGCCTAGCGCTTGATGTTTGGCATGTAGTTTTGTCTTCAGAAGTTCAGACATAGGCAAGTCACGGCAAAACCGTCTTTCATGCCACCTGCTGTCCTTTTGGGCCTGAGAGATTTACTCCTTCGGCGGGACCTTTCACCTAACGGTCCACTTTCCAGCGTCTTGTCCTTCAAATGGTCCTTTGACCTGAGCGTTTCCGGGGCGGTTGCGCCTTCGGTGGCCATATGATTGTCTGCGCAATCTTTACGGCTCTCTCCCATTTGAAAGTTATGTTTTCACATGACGTGAATCCCGCTCAGAGTCAATCAGACCTAATCACCAATTTTTCATACTTCTCTGATATGCGGTGGATAAATAGAGGAATTTAGTATGTCTGATATCGATAGCGTTAGCCTAACTGCTTCAGGGTCCGGTAAATCCGAGGCCGAAGTCGCATTTGAACTATTAAACAAGCTCAAGGGGCAAGGTGTTTGGGGTGAACGAAATATTGGCGCCATTTTGGATATGTATGCGGAATGTCTGGACGCCGCAAAAGGCTTGCGCGCCTATGAAGGGCAAAAGCGCATCGAAGCCCCTATAACGAAGTTAAACAAAGAACCAGTCCTGCAACAGCCTGTGTCACAAGCTCCTGTGAGCCCTCAACCACAAATGCTTCAAGCTGCACCGCCAGCCGCGGCACCTCGCCCTCAGGCCGTACCACAACCCCAAGTACAACCAGTCAGAGCGCCACAGCCCGCGCCAGTCCAAAGCTATAAGCCAGCAGGTTAGCCTACATACGCTCCGGCGCGTCAATACCCAGAATATTGAGACCTTTTTCGAGTTGACGCAGTGTCAGCTCGGCTAAGGCCAAGCGTGATGCTTTGACATCCTCAGGCGTATCACCTGCTAAAATCGGGCAATCGGTGTAAAAGCGAGAAAAAGCCTGCGCGACCTTATAGATATGATCGCAAAGGATATGCGGCGAGTATTTCTCCGCTGAAATAGCGACCGCGCGGCCAAAGGCATCCAATGCCAATACAAGTTGCTGTTCAGCCGGCTCAGCGGCATTAATCATCCCAGACTTTGCTTCTTTCGCCTCGGCTTTGCGCAAGATGGATTTGATTCGCACCACCGCATAGAGCAAATAAGGTCCGGTTTTTCCTTCAAAGGCCGTGAAGCGCTCTGGGTCAAAAATATAGTTTGTAAGGCGTTGATTTTGTAAATCAGCGAACTTCAGAGCCGCCAATCCAACTTTGCGCGCAATTTCTTTTTGCTCCGCTTCATCGAACTCGGCGCCAATACCAGATTCAGTCAAGCGCTTGGTGGCGGCATCATTCATAATTTCCAGCAAGTCTTCGAGGCGAAGTACACCGCCTTCTCGAGTCTTAAACGGTTTTCCGTCCTTCCCGTTCATGGTGCCGAAGCCTGCGTGATAAAGTTGCTCAGGCTTATACCAATCAGCTTTTACAGCGGCGCGGAAGACCTGTTCGAAGTGAAGCGCCTGACGTTGGTCGACGACATAGATGATCAAATCAGGATCATTCACCGCTTTACGGTCAACGAGCGTGGCCAAATCTGTTGTATGATAAAGAACCGCGCCAGAACTCGCGAGAAGCATGACAGGCGGTACATCTTTCTTTTCGTTTTCTTCTTCAACGCGGATGATGAGAGCTCCATCATCTTCTTCGGTTATGCCTTTGGCTTTGAGTTCTTCAATCATCGCTGGAATAAGCGGATCTACACAAGCCTCACCTTTCCACAGATCAAACTCCACCCCTAAATTGCCATAGCCAACTTTCAAGGCGGCAACCGAAACATCGATGAAATGCCCAAGCAGCGCCATATAACCGGCACGCCCGGCCTGCAATTCAGCGGTGGCGACGCGTGAGCGCTCCATACGATCTTTGTCATTTTTCGCCGCATTGCTGGCTTGTGGATATAACCGGGCAAGGTCATCCATTGTGACGGGAGATTCTGAGGGATATCCTTCAGTCTTCGCGGCATCAAAATAAGGGAGATTTGGCTGTTCGATTTCCAGTTCGGAAATCAAGTGACCCATTTGAAGGCCCCAATCTCCCATATGCACATCACCAACAACATTATGGCCCTGCACACGATAAAGGCGCTTAATAGCTTCGCCGATAACAGCGGAACGCAAATGTCCAACATGCATGGGCTTGGCCACATTAGCTCCGCCATAATCGACAATGATTGAGAGCGGATCTAGCTGTTCGATCCCCAGATTTTCGTCAGAGACGAGCTCTGCCGCGCGGTTTGAAACCGCTTCTGCGCTCGGATAAATATTGATGAATCCTGGACCACCAATATCCATTGTCTCAATCATTGGATGCGTACTCAGCGCCTCAATAGCCTGCCCCGCTATATCCCGTGGATTGAGTTTTTCGCCGCGTTTTTTGGCGATACCTGCTGCGCCCATCGCTCCGTTACATTGGAACGGCGCATCACCGCGCGCGCTTTCCTGAACGCCTGCAATTTGCTTCGGGTAACCCATAGCCACAAAGGCCTCGCGAAAAGCCGCGTCGAGAGTTTCTAAAATAGACGGCATGATTAGCTCTAATTTTGTCCAGCAGAGACGCGGAAACGTTTTCCTTCAGCGTTAAAGGCTCGCTGTGCTTCGGTCAGCTCAAAGCCGACAATAATCTCAAAATTTTCGCCGGAGGTACCTTCTTTTGCGCGTGGGATAACAATTTTATCGATGCGCTCCGTCAGCGTAACGCGGTCCATGCCCGCTGGAAAGGTCACCTGAATAGGGAAAGTCTTCTTATTTATTACGCCGATATTTTTCCGTGTTACCGCCACAAAATATTCATAAGTCGCCGTGCTTTGCCCCTCCGCGGCAGGTCCGCGGCCAAAGCTAATATCCATTTCCAGGTCGCCCTCAATTGGGACAGCGCCATAATAACGGCAAAGACTTCGTATCTTTTGGAATTCGCCCGTAAAGCCAACATTGGCGAAACGCTCCTGACCGCCTCTAAATTCTACGATGCGCGACGCATCATAAAGCGCAAAGGCACGTGGGCATGGCCCAGGGTTGGTTTCTGCAGCTGCGCCAATTTGCAGGACTTCCTTTGTGCTTCTACATCCCGATAAGGCCGTGACCGCTGCCAAAGCAGTTACCATCATAATTTTAGAAAACCGCATCTATTTGTCCCAAATTTGGTCATTATTTCTCTCTACCCCGCTATAGCTTGATAGAAATGAGTCTGCTAGGTCTTAGACAGATATCACAATCACCGCAACGCCGAACATCGGCTCTATTGACGGTATGAGGAGAATTTAATGTCTGACGACCGCGCCTCCAAAACAGTGCTTCTTGCGGCTCCGCGCGGCTTTTGCGCGGGCGTAGATCGCGCTATCCAAATCGTAGAGAAATCTATCGAAAAATATGGCGCCCCCGTCTATGTCCGGCACGAAATTGTCCACAACCGGCACGTGGTTAACCGCCTCGTCGAGCTCGGCGCCGTTTTTGTGGATGAACTTGAAGAATGCCCAGATGATCGGCCAGTGGTATTTTCTGCTCACGGCGTGCCAAAGTCAGTTCCGGCAGCCGCGCTTGCGCGTGATCTGAATTTCCTTGATGCAACTTGCCCGCTTGTCTCCAAAGTCCACGTTGAGGCTGAAAAGCACGCCAAGGCTGGTCACCACATTTTACTCATCGGCCATGAGGGTCACCCAGAGGTCATAGGCACGATGGGACAACTACCCGAGGGCGATATTAGCTTGATAGAAACTGAAGATGACGCCCGTAATTTCATTCCTGATGATCCGCAGAATTTAGCGTTGGTTACACAAACAACACTCTCTGTCGATGATACCTCCGCTATGATTGATATTTTGAAAGCCCGGTTCCCCAATATCGCCCTGCCTTATAAGGAAGATATCTGCTACGCCACAACCAACCGTCAAATGGCCGTCAAAGCCATCGCTGAGAAGTGCGACCTGCTCATGGTTTTAGGGTCGGTGACGTCATCAAATTCCAAGCGCCTCGTCGAGGTTGGCGATAAAGCAGGTGCCGAGAAGGCCATGCTAATCTCGAGTGCAGAGAGTATTGATTGGGCTGTTGTCGACGCCGCGAAGGTGATTGGATTATCCGCTGGCGCTAGCGCTCCTGAATACCTCACTGACGGCGTCATTGCCGCGCTACGCTCCAAATATGACATTGATATGCAGGAAGTCGAAGTCACTAAAGAGAAGGTCATCTTCCGGCTCCCGCGAAAGCTGCTCGACGTTGCCTAAATCAAACGAACTCGTCATTTACACTGATGGCGCTTGTTCGGGAAATCCCGGACCTGGCGGCTGGGGTGTTTTAATGCAATTTGGTGCGAAAGAAAAAACGCTGAAAGGCGGCGAAGAAGAGACCACAAATAACCGCATGGAAATGATGGCGGCGATCAAAGCATTAGAAGCGATCAAACCCGGTTATAAAGGCACTGTAACCCTTTGGACCGACAGCACTTATGTTCTCAAGGGTATCACTGAATGGATACATGGCTGGAAAAAACGGGGCTGGAAGAAATCAGACAAAAAACCCGTCGTGAATATGGATCTCTGGAAGCAATTAGACGCGCTGAATGCTGAGCGCGATATTACGTGGAAGTGGGTTAAAGGTCATGCAGGGGTAGAGGGAAATGAGCGCGCCGACGAACTCGCGCGCGAGGGAATTCCCGGCAGTTAGCCCGCCAAATCTTCTGGCGCCTCTAAATATCTGGCCTTTCGCAAGGACGGGAAGATTTTTGCCCAAGTCGCCGCCACGCCCATCGCTGCTACACCGCCGCCCGCAACAGTTAAAACGGCCCCGTAAGCCGCCGCCATAAAGCCCGCGCGAAACTCCCCTAGTTCATTTGAAGCGCCGAGGAATATAGAGTTGACTGCATTTACGCGCCCCCTCACCTTATCCGGCGTCCAGAGCTGCAATAGAATTTCGCGAATATAAACTGAAATCATATCAAATGCTCCGACAAGCATTAGGGCGAGGATGGAAAGCCAGGCGGTTGTCGAGACCCCAAAAATGGCAGTAGCTAGACCGAAAAGTGCGACACTCACGAAAAGAATAATTCCCGCATGATCTTTGACCGGGAACGTCGTGAGCCAGCCAATCATCATCACCGCCCCTATCCCCGGCGCCGCACGCAATAGCCCCAGCCCCGTCGGCCCAAGTTCTAAAATGTCTTTCGCATAAATTGGCATTAAGGCCACGGCCCCGCCTAGCAGTACCGCGAATAGGTCGAGCGAGATTGCGCCTAAAACAATCTTCTGCTTCCAAATATAACTAAATCCGCCCAACAAAGTTTCTAACGATGTTGCAGATTTTTCAAGGGCCTGCTCTGGCCGCGGAATTGAGAAAATCAAGACAGCTGCGATCATAAATATGATGGCGGCCGCCGCATAGGCTGTGGGCCCAGATATACCATAGAGCAACCCGCCTGCCACAGGTCCAAAAATGGAAGCCAGTTGCCATGAGGATGTGATCCAACCAATGGCATTTGCGAAATTCTCCTTAGGCACAACATTCACAACTAAAGAGGAAGATGCCGGCGTTAAAAAAGCCCGCGCCACGCCAAAGATCGTGAGGACCACAAGAACAAGAATTGGGTCGAATTGACGACTTATAGCGAGATAAAATATCATCGCCGCGCAGCTCATTTCCATCAAAATGGAAAGGCCCATTATCAAGCGCCGACCAAATCTATCCGAGGCTAATCCCGTAAAAAGAACCAACATAACTGCGGGGAGAAACTGAACCAATCCGATCCAACCCAGCAAAGCTGCATTACCTGTCTCATCATAAATCTGCCACCCGACTGCAACGGACGTTATCTGTGTGGCCATGGCCGTCAGGAAGCGCGCACCAAAGTAGCGAGCAAAGGAGCTATGCCGAAAAGCGCTGAAACGGTCTGGTGCCATAACCGCTTATAGGCAAGCGCTCTATGGGTTCAACCCGCTTTAACCCATACCACTATTCGTCATATGTAGGTTCGCGGCGAAGCCGCAATAGATCAGCAATTCATTGAGTACGACATCAGGGTAGTCATGATCTTCGCGAATGACTTCGTAATTATATTTGAACTTCTTCCAGTTAAAGCCAGCTTTTAACGTTAGCAAATGCTCGTTCTTTTCCGTCAGAAGCTCATATTGAGTGCTCAGGATGCCGCGATGTTTCAGAAGAAATTCATCTTCACCCTTGCCATCGGCGCGAACCAATCGAATGATAACATGCCCCATCCAGTTAAAAATGATATCACCAACGTCCACGCCGTCTTTGAAAATGTCGAATTTACTCATCCAAAAGTTTTTGGGAAGCATCACAATATCTTGGTCATTAAATGACGTCATGGCCTTGCTAGAAAACCAGTTTTTATATTTCAGTTGAAACTCTTCGGTTCCGTCTCGCAGCAGCCGGAAGCTGCCGCGACTATCTATAGATTCAAGCAGAATGCTCACTAAACGGCTTCCACCTGTAATGTGGTGCCCTTCACAGAGACAACGCGAAGCTCCGCGCCTGCTGGTGGATTTCCGTCAGCAATACTCGCTCTCCATTGCGTATCCCCGACCTGAACACGGCCAAGTCCTGTGTCAAAGTCAGCAACGGCCCTAACGCGCATTCCTACCATGGACCGTGCACGGTCGTTTAGATCAGATGGCTCGCCGCCCTTCATTTTGGGTCGGACAAATTTATGGCCAAGCACGAGCAGGACCCCCGATAGGATGAAAAAGAGTAGAAACTGCATCTCCCAACCAAGCGGCAATACAAAGACGATTATTCCAACAATCAGTGCGGCAACGGCTGGCCAAAGAATATAGGTTGTCCCCGTGACGACTTCGAGGACGAGCAAGAGCACGCCCAAGATTAGCCATTTCGTGCCAGACATGGACTCCAGCATTTGCACGAGAAGGTTTGCATCATTATTCATAAAGCTCTCCTATTTACCCGTTTTCTTTTTACCTGCTTCGAGGAGGCCGGTAATTCCCCCGACTGTCGCTGCAAGTCCTGATAGCTCAGCTGGAACGATAACCGTCTTCTGATTTGGTGACGCCGCAAGCTCTCCAAAAGCTTTGACGTAATCCTGCGCGACGAAGTAATTCACCGCATTTACATCGCCTTTGGCAATAGCGGCTGACACCATGGCCGTGGCGCGAGCTTCGGCTTCGGCTTCGCGCTCACGCGCTTCCGCATCCAGGAACGCAGCTTCTTTACGGCCTTCAGCTTCGCGAACAGCGGCCTCCTTTTCACCTTCGGCTTTCAGGATTTGTGACTGCTTCTGACCTTCGGCCATAAGAATGTCAGCCCGTTTCTCGCGTTCGGCCTTCATCTGCTTGTTCATCGCTTGCGTAATATCAGCTGGCGGAGAGAGATCTTTAATCTCAATCCGCGTGACCTTAGTTCCCCAAGGGTCTGTGGCTTGGTCGATAACCGCCAAGAGGCGTGCGTTAATTTCGTCACGCTTGGAGAGTGTCTCGTCCAAATCCATGGAACCAACAACGGTACGTACATTGGTTAAGCAGAGGTTTTTAATCGCGTTATCGAGATTATTGACCTCATAGGCGGCCATACGTGCATCTACGACTTGGATAAAGACAACAGCATCAGCCGTAACCATAGCGTTATCTTTAGTAATCACATCCTGAGACGGGATATCAATTACCCGCTCACGCATGTTCATCTTATACCCGACTTTCTCGAAAAAAGGGATAATGAATGACAAGCCAGGCTTGAGCGTTTTCGTATAGCGGCCAAATTGTTCGACCGTGTATTCCATACCCTGCGGTACCGCCTTAATCGCGTTCAGAATAACAACCAGCGCTAAAACGACCAGTATGATTGGTAAGTAACTTCCTATTTCCATTATGTTCCCCTTTTAGTAATTTGGAATATTAATTTGTTGAGCGATGGTCTGCGCTAGAGATTCTCCAGAACGTAATCGGCTGATGAGACTTTGAACTCACCGCCCTGCTCGACGAAGATATTCTCTACCTTACCGTCATCGACAACCATCGCGTAGCGTTGCGAGCGGCTGCCCATACCGAAGCCGGAGCCATCAAGTTCAAGCCCGATAGCTTTGGCGAATTCACCATTACCGTCAGCGAGCATAACCATTTCATCGGTCACGCCCTGATCTTTGGCCCAAGCGCCCATAACGAACACGTCATTAACAGAGGTACAAGCAATTGTATCGACACCTTTGGCTTTGAACGCCTCGGCTTGCTCTTTAAAACCTGGTAAGTGCTTCGCTGAACAGGTCGGCGTAAAGGCCCCTGGCACAGCAAAAAGCGCGACGCGTTTGCCTTTGAATAATGTTTCTGAATCAACCGGTTCCGGACCATCGGCCCCCATTGTCATAAAGGTAGCCGCCGGGACTTTATCCCCTTTTTGTATAGACATATTCTCTCCATTTTTATTCTTGTCTTTCGATTTATATGGGGAGACTGTGACATTTTTGCAAGATTAGGTAGAACGATTTCAATATGTTACTATTTACAAATGATGAATGATTCATATGAAATGAAACTCACGGGACGCCTCTTAATTGCCACGCCAGATATGGGTGACAAGCGCTTTAGAGATGCCGTTATCTATGTCTGCAGCCACGATCAAAGCGGGGCCATGGGCATTATCATCAACAAGCAAATGATCAAGGGTGGCGGCGCCCTATCGCTTTCCGACATGTTATATAATATCGGCATAGAGGGGGATGTGAAGGTAGCGGATACGCCCGTTCTTGAGGGTGGTCCTGTTGATATTGACCGCGGTTTCGTTTTGCATTCCGCAGATTACTTCAAACAAGATACGAGCCTCAAGCTCTCAGACACGCTTAGCCTAACCTCAACTAAAGATATACTCGAAGCGCTCGTCAAAGAGGAAGCCCCTGAAAAAGCTATGCTGGCTGTAGGTTATTCCGGCTGGGGCGCAGGTCAAGTTGAACGCGAGATACAAGATAACGCTTGGATTGTTGCCGATGCAGATGAGGCTATCATTTTTGATACAGACCTGGATAGCAAATGGGTTAAGGCGCTAGCAGGGTTGGGTATCAGGCCGGAGATGCTCTCGCGCAGCGGTGGATCAGCCTAGTGTATC
>JAHDCL010000056.1:0-3618 GCA_020629875.1 Hellea sp. | reverse complement strand
TCCTAATCGCTACTTAATTTTGCATAAATATCGTGATCTTCCCAGTGGCCGTTAATTTTGAGATAGCCTCGCGCAGTGCCTTCTCGTAAAAAACCGGCCGACTTTAACACCTTAATCGAGGCCGCATTTTCACTTTGAACGCCTGCTTCGATACGGTGCAGGCCCAATGTTTCAAAACAAAATTTCGTCGCCGCAGATACCGAAGCGCGCGCAAAGCCTTGCCGCGCATAATGCTCTCCCACCCAATAGCCAAGCTGTGCGGATTGCGCGACTTGGCGCTGAATATGCGTGATATTGCAGGCCCCAATGAGACGGTCGTCCGAAGCGCGAAAAACATGAAATGGAAAAGCCTCGTCATTACCGACCATTTTCTTAAATTTGGCGAGGCGCGAGCGATAGGCGAGCCGCGTGAGATGACGTTCGTCCCACTCTGGTTCCCATGGCGTAAGATAGCTTTGATTTTCTCTGCGTAGTTCTGCCCAGGCATCATAATCCGCCCAGCGTGGATGACGCAGAATGACGGAGCCGCCAGAAGCCAATCCGGTGAGCACAGTATTGGTGTTGGCTTTACTCATAAAAATTTTAAGCGCCCTGCTCGTCGATGAAGAATAAAATAGATAATTAATAGGATAATCGCGAAGCTATACCATGTCAGCATATAGTCGAGATGATTATTACGAATATCGGGGCGTTTCACGGGAAGCTGACTTGCGTCCGTTACGCCTTCAATAACCTCTATGTAGTAATTCTGGTTAAAGGTTCCCTTTACGGATAGATCATCGCCCCAGTCACCCGTTTGGTTGAATTTAAAGTAGCGATTAGTCTTTGGGCTAGCTTTTGATTTCACCAGACTTTCAATCATCCCCATAGGGTGAGTTTTACGAATATAACCCGCAAACTTCGTCTTCCCCTGTGGCAAAAAATCAATGGCATAGTCCTCTTTTTGATCATCCCTAACATACCCAAAAGCTCCGAAAACGGGCCAACCTTCGGTTTCAATAGCGCTATAGGCCTGCCAATATATTCCGTCTGAACGGGACTTATAAACCAGATAAGGCTGCGGTGATGCGAGCTCGCCTTCAAATTCAACGCGCATAAAATCCAGTTGCGCACCTAATGCTCTGTCTTTTTCAATTCCAACCAAACCTTTACGGGGTGGCGCCGTCACAGCCGCTTCTATCTCCGCCAATAATGCCGTTTTCCATTGCAGGCGGTGATATTGCCATGTGCCAAGACTGATTAATATGGCTAGGCAAATAGCGACGATAATGGTCAACCATGGCATAGGTTTAAAATGCAGTTTCATTACTGCTCTATTTCAGATGATTTAATTTCCACCGCATCATGTTTCCATTGCAGGTTAAACATGACGCCGCGAAGTAATCTTAGTAATACTAAGCTGACGATGATGATAACGGGTATCCATATCAGATAAGTCAGCCACATTGGCGCATTGAGTAGCATTGAGAACCCAAGAGCCATCGGTACTATAAAAATCCCGACGATGAATATCACAAATATTGTCGGACCGTCTCCGGCATCTTCGACCGTAAAGTCCGCGCCGCAAGCTTCGCAATTATCGTGGAAACTTAGAAAGCCCTTAAACAATGAGCCTTCCCCGCATTGCGGGCATTTGCCCCGCAGACCAGTTTCTACGGGGGGAAGTTTTTTGGCGCTAATGCGCGCCGCCAGGAAGGGCAAAGACGATGTAAACAAAGGCAAAGAGGAAGAGCCAGACAACGTCAACAAAGTGCCAATACCACGCTGCTGCCTCGAAACCGAAATGCTTCTCTGGCTTAAATCCACCTCTTACGAGACGTAAGTAACAGACAAGTAAGAAAATCGTACCGATGAGAACGTGGAAACCGTGGAAACCTGTCGCCATGAAGAAGGCTGAGCCATAAGCGTCATTACCAATCCAAGCTTCATGGCCTGTTTCGCGCAGGTCAAACAGTTCTTTATATTCAAGTAATTGCAGCCATGTGAAAAGAATGCCCAAGACAACCGTCAGGAACAGCCCCCACTTTGCACCCTTTCGGTCATTATGCATGAGCGCATGGTGAGCCCAAGTGACCGTCGTGCCGGAGAGCAAAAGAATAAGAGTGTTCATCAGCGGTAAGTGCCAAGCATTTACAGATGCCACGCCAGGCGCCATAGAATCAGCATATCCAGCCGCATTTTCTAGAATATCCGGGTTCCATTTTGCGCGAACCTTGTGGAAGAGACCAAGCTCGAAGAACATCCAAAACCAGCCAACAAAGAACATGGCTTCTTGCATGATAAACATAATCATGCCGTAGCGCAGACCAATATCAACAACAGGTGTGTGATCACCCGCTTCGGATTCAGCCGCGACATCTTTCCACCAGCCATACATGACATATGCGCCAAAGAGACAGCCGAGCAGCAGGATGATCCAACCGCCAGAAACGGATCCATCGCCAACCATAGAAGATTTTAGCGTATCAAGGCCGTTCCCAAAAAAGAATTCCATCATTGGGCTCTCGCCCGTACGGTCAACCAATCCCGCAAAGAAAACAACCATGCCAAGGCCCCACACCATACAGGCTACGCCTGACAAGAATGGCCACGGGCTGGGCGGTATCAGGTGATAATCATGTTCAACGGCGTGTCCGGCCATAAGTCCCTCGCAAGAGTATCTACGCGGCGGCTGAGTCGCCGCCTGTTATTTGGGCATGCTATAGCTAAGCAAGGCCTCGCCTGCAACACCCTAAGCCCCTCCAAAAAGGCCTCGCGGCGCAAGGTCGCACGCCCTTAATATTAAGGCGTAGCATCTGGCGCTTTGCGCGCGCCTTTGGGGGTGACCGACGAGATCGCCTGAGCATCTGTCGGGTTCTCAACTTCAAAAAACGTATATGAGAGCGTAATATCTTTCACATCTTCTAGGCGCTCATCCTCATCCAGCTGCGGATCCACGAAAAAGAGCACAGGCATGGAAATCTCTTGACCAGGCTCTACGCGTTGTTCCGTAAAGCAAAAACACTCTGTTTTGATAAAAAACGGCGCGGCTTTGATAGGCGTCACATTAAAGGTCGCGGTACCGACCATCGGCTTATCGCTCTCATTTTTTACTTTGTAATACGCCAGCCCCGTCTGGCCGAGCTGCACCGTCATATCCCGCTGCTCGGGCGCAAACTCCCATGGCAAACCATTGACATTGGCATCAAAACTTACGCGGACTTTACGGTCCAAAACTTCGGAGAGATTGTCCTCGGCCACGCGTGTTGTTCCGCCATAGCCGGTAACCTTACAAAAGGTATCGTAAAGCGGCTTAGAGGCAAATCCGAGCGCGAGCATAGAAAGCCCAACACCGGCCAACATTATGACTGTTTTGCGGTTAGACGCCATATCAGACACTCGTCGGGATGACGCCGCGGGCGACCATGGTCACAAAGACGAAAATCATGAACAACGCCAACCCAAGCGCAATTGCAATATTGCGTTTATTGCGCGCCTTAAGCTCAGCCGGCGTCGGCTCATGGAACTCTGTCGGTGTATCGCGATATTCTTTCATAGTCGGGCCATGTTGTTGTTTCTAAGTCTATATACGCGCCAAGGCCCAAACTGTACACCCAATCACATAGGGCGGAATGTCGC
>JAHDCL010000055.1 GCA_020629875.1 Hellea sp. | reverse complement strand
AAGGACCTCTGGTTCCACAAACCAGCGCTCTAACCAACTGAGCTAAAGCGGCCCAAACATAAATTGATTGTCAATAACGACAATGCGCGGAACCTCTATACGAAGCCCCGCGCATCATCAAGCCAAATATGTCACTAATTTCTTAGGTTTTGATATTTTTAAAGCCTTGTGAGCCCATTGCTTCCTGACGCTTAATATAGTCATGGATTGTACGCGCGCGATTAGCAGGCGCAGGGTGGGTTGATAGAAATTCTGGCTGACTGCTAGTGCTGTTGGCAGCCATTTTTTCCCATAATTTTGCCGCTTGATACGGATCATAACCGGCTTTGTGCATATAGTTTACGCCCAATAGGTCTGATTCTGTTTCGTGCTTACGAGAATATGGCAAAACGAGACCAATCATGGTGCCAAGACCTAAAGCCTGAACCAAATATTGAGTCTTCTGATTAGCACTTCGCAAGCATTGCTGACGCGCGGTGCCTGTATATTTGTTACACCCTTTGCTCATTTGCGAACCGCCAATTACAGCGCCGCCAACGACAGCCGCTTGAGACGCCATCTGCATGGAATAACGCTCACGCGCGTGACGGCCTGAGACGTGCCCGACTTCGTGGCCCATAATGCCGGCTATTTGATCATCATTATCTGTGAAATCCATCATGCCTTTGTAAAAGCCGACGCGATTGCCCGGAAGAACGAAAGCATTTTTCGTATCGCTGTCAAAAACTGCATAATCCCATGACTGGTTTCCACGGTTTGCACCCCGTGAAATACGCCCGCCAATATCCCGAAGCCGCTTTGTATAGCGCGGGTCTGTTGATGTTGGCGTCTTTTGCTTCATCTCGGCCCAAGACGCTTGTGCCATTTGGTTGAGTTGAGCGTCCCCTGGAGCCAGACCTACAAATTGCTTGCGTCCCGTTTCAGGGTTCGTCGCGCAGCTCGTCAACCCTGGGGCTGCTGTAATAATAGCCCCAGCCCCTAACGCCTGCACAAGATTACGGCGCGCAATCATATCTTTATCTTCATGCGTGTCGTTATTTCCGCAGTGATTCATACACATAATAAGTCTCCAAATTGGGAAGGTCCTCGGCTTCCTTGCATTAACTATAGCTTAAAAAACAGAAAAATACAGGGGTGAGCTGTATTTTTCGGTGCGGTAAGTGCAGGGCTATGCGTTGATGTGATCTGTGTTACACGCAGGTTCATCTAAATTGACCTAGGGCAATCCGTACCCTTAGAATTTGGGAATCATGCCGTAAAATCATCAGGAGACCTACAGGTGAAAAAGTTCATTATCGGATTCATCGTCCTTATCGTCATTTTGTTGGTTGGCTTACTGGCGCTGCCTTCCCTCATCCCGTCAGCTGTTTACAAAGAGAAAATCGAAACCCAGCTAACGAAAGAACTCGCCCGCGAGGTTCGCGTGCAGGGTGAAGTAAAGCTCAGCGTATTTCCGGTTATAAAAGCAAACACAGGACGCGTGGAAATCGCAAACCCTGAAGGCTTTTCGAAAGAGCGCTTTGCCGAAATGGACGCGATGAGTGCGCGCGTTAAACTCTTACCCCTATTTTCAAAGCGCGTAGAAATTGCGTCTTTCACTTTGAAGAACCCATCCATCACCCTCGAGAAACGCAAAGACGGAACTACAAATTGGGCTTTTGGTGAACCCGATAAAGAAGTCGTGGAAACGCAAGGCCCCTTCAAACGTGATGGCCGCTACAAAAGCGTTGACCCCCAAATTGGAAATTTCGCACTTGAAAATGGCGCGATTAGTTATTTTAATCAACAAAGCGGAACAGAGCTAACTCTCAGCAAGGTAGATGTTAATTTTGAACTGCCGAGTTTATCAGACCCCATCATCATCGATGGCTCGCTTAATTTTAATGACACACCGGCAACGATCGGCCTAACTCTCGACTCCGTCCGTAGCTTCTTGGATGGAAAAGAAGCCCCTGTCTCGGTGACGTTAAAAACTGACTTTTCTGATATTTCGGCCAAGGGCCGTTTTCTGCCCGGCGAAGGTATTACTTTCAATCTCGATGCGGATGCCGAGATTTCTGACATGGCGAAATTGGCTGCGCTTTCCCCGACAGAAGTTCCCTATGCAGACCTCGTAAATTCGGCGAAGCTAACGGGTAATTACAGCTATGATGGCAGTGTCATAAAAGCGAGAGGCGCAGATATTGCCGCCATAGGACAAGACTTTAACGGGGCGTTTAAAGGAAATGCGACCCTAGCTGAAACGCCTGTCTTTGATGGACGGGTGGATTTAGATGCGAAGAACATCGCAAACCTCGCCAAAGAGTTTGGACAGGACATTAAAGGTCTCTCTCTGCTAGAGAGCATTAAATTCAATGCCGACTTATCCGGGCAAGCCAAAGGGTTTAAAGCTGAAAACATTTCCGCCAATATAGCTGGAGACGGCATAAATGGTACTTTTTCGGGCGTCGCAAATTATGGCGACGCTCTGTCAGCCGCTGGCACCTTCACAGCTCGTGCGGCCTCGATACCCAACATCTTAACCGCCTTAGAATTAGATATTCCGCAGGCCAAGGCCGCCAAATCCCTCGACGCCTCTGGGCAAGTCTCACTGGCTGGTGACATAGTGAAGCTTACCAATGTGAACGCGAAAACAGAGGGCGGTGTATTTGCTGGGCAATATCAGGGAGGCGCAAGCCTTGGTGATAGCCCCGCTTTTGATGGCACATTCAATGTGGCGATTTCTTCGCTAGCGGGTTTTGCGGCCGTGACTGCAACGGAAATTCCATATGCCCAAACCATTGGAAAAATCGCGATTGACGGGCAAGTCTCTGGCCAAGGACAAAACATTACCCTGCCCCGATTAACCGCAGCGCTTTCAGACGGACAGATTAACGGACAATATAAAGGCACGGCCATTTGGAACGAAGGGGCATCTTTGGATGGCCGGCTCGATATTGACATTCCATCGCTGCGCAATGTTGCGACCGCCGCGGGTACTGAGCTTCCCCCTAGTACAAAATCCGGCGCTATTTTCGAGCGTTTTTCGGTTGGCGGCGCAGTAAAAGGCAGTGCTGAAAACATCAAGTTTAGCGAAGCCAAAATCGTGATGGACCATATTAATGGGCAAGGCGACTTTGCTGTTGATATGACATCAGCGAAACCCTTTATGACAGGGCAGTTGGATTTGGAGGGACTCGATCTCGCCCCTTATATGGCTGCCTATTCGGCACAAAACCCAACGGGTGAAATCCAGCCTTGGAGCACAGCCGCCATTAACACGGCTCCGCTGCGAGCTGTTGATGGCGACTTCACCTTGAATACACCCAATATCAAAACGGACCGCTTAACGATGGGGGAGTCTGTCATCACCTCCAAACTTCGCGGCGGGGTCTTAACGACCAACATGCCCAACATTGCGCTTTATGGCGGATTAGGCCGCATGATTGCTGTTCTGGACGGCTCCAAAACGGAACCACGCGTTTCCTTGGACATTGGGTTGAATGATTTGAACTCTAATAGCTTCCTCGCTTCGGCCGCAGGCTTTACCCATGCCGAAGGCGATTTGGGCAGCAGCTTTAAGATTACTGGAAGCGGTGCCTCACAAGCCGCCATCATGAAGTCGCTCAACGGGTCTGGAGATTTTAAATTGGTTGATGGCCTCATCAAGGGCGTGGACCTTTCTGCCCTATTAACGGGTCTAGACCAAGCCCTGACAAGCCGGTCCATTCCCTCTGGTATTGGGCCAAGCCATATTACCAAATTCAAAGACCTCGCTGGCCTCGTGAAAATTGAAAATGGCGTAGCCTCCATCGACAAATTCTCACTGCAAGGCTTAGGCGTCTTAGCGGAAGGCAGCGGTCAAATTGACCTAGGCAATCAAAGTATTGATTTTGGCCTGCGCCCACGCCTAACCGGCGAAACAGCAAATAATATTGCGGCCTTTGGGATCCCCATCGAAATTAAAGGCGGCTTTGGCAGCGCTAAGGTCGGATTGGATACGGATATGCTTGGCCAGATTGCAGCTGAGCGCGCTCGTCTTGAGGCAAGCAAACTTATAAAAGATCAAGTTGGCGGGACTGTGGGAGATATTCTTGGAGGAGTCGTCGGGGGAACCTCTGAGTCAGGCACCCCGAAATCACAAGAGGAGATTATTGGAGGAGTTTTGGGCGGGATTTTAGGCGGTGGGAAACCAGCCAATGACACGCCTCAAGAGACGCCAGAAGCAGGTTCGGACTCCCCCCCCAGTAACGAGACCAACGAGCCTTCAGCGCAGCCCGAGGAGCCTTCAGTTGAGGACGCGCTACTCAGCATATTTGGAAAGAAAAAAGAGAAAAAAACTGAAGAGTAGTCTTCGCTATAGGATACCAATCGGAAGATTGGCATACTATTATAAATTAAAACCATTGGCAGACATAAAGCTGTCGCATTTTATGAATACTATTAATCAATCGACTATTAGGTTTATTTATGCTAACTTAAACGTGCAAAGAATAAATTGGGGACCGACATATTAACTAATTTCTTTTTGTGGGGCGCACAGAATGATAGAAAATCACGGCGAAAACGTCGAACTGAATCCGTCTGCGAGTGAGAGCTCTAGGATTGATACATTACAGTTCCGATATAATTTCACGCAGAACCAAGACCAAACACGGCGGCTGGCCTTTCATTTCATAAATGATGCTTTGCCCAAATTTGTTCTGAGTTCCTCCGGGACGGTCATCAACGCTAATGCTCGGGCAGAAGCTCTGATGCAGCAGGGCTTGATCAGTTCTGGGCGTACAGGGAAACTTGACTACGGAAACTCAGATTACAATAAATCCGTAGGCGATATACTCGCTAACCTGAGCGCAGGACGCACAAGTTGCGCCAAACTTTTGAAGAGATTACCAGACGAAAACTGGGTTGTCTTCGAGTTCACCACCGCCAAATACCTCGGAGATAAGGAAATTGTGCTCACCGTAAAGCAATGCGAAACGAACCACCAAGATGGATTTAATGCCATCTCCAAGGCGTTTAATTTAACCCTGACCGAGATGGATGTCATCAAGTGTATGTCCATGGCGCTCTGTCCAAAGGATATAGGTCAGGAAATGCAAATTTCGGTCAATACTGTAAGGTCGCATTTGCGCTCTATTTACTCCAAAATAGGCGTACGCGGGTACAATAAAGCCCTAAGATTAATACTCCAACTCTTAAGATAATTACCACTCTACGGTGCTTAGCAGGGAAGAAATACACGGTTTTATGGAGGAAAACATCTCATTTAAATAGATTATCTAATCAAGCTATTCATTCGCGTCACTCATACAAATTATTTGATTTAGGGACGACAGAATATCTTAACGAAACCTAAACAGCGGTTGAGATTTGGCGAAGGGCCACATCTTATCGGGGGCGCATCTCCGATTTAACTCATTTCATAATTGGAGATTTTATTATGAAAAAATTACTACTCGCTACAGCGTTTGCCGCTGTCACTTTCACACCAGCAATGGCTCAAGTCACTGATGACGCGACACTCGATATGTCAGCAGCTGTGTCAGAGCGGTGCGAAGTTAATCTTGTTGGAACAAATCCGAACATCCTCTTCACTCTGGACCAAACAGTCGCCAATATCGACTTTGTTTGCAATATCCCAGGTGATGTCGGTATTCGCTTTACTTCCGACAATGGCGGCAACTTGGTAAATGCCGGCAATGGCGACAGTGTCGCCTACACGGTCGACATCACACCAAATAATGTTCCAAGTGGCAGCATCAGTGGTGCAGGTGACAACCTATCCATTGCGGCTCCAATTGATGCCTTCGCATTAGCAGGCAATCTACTGAGCCCTGCGCAAGTCGACCTTCGCGTTAATGTTGATCAGAACAACAATAACGGTGATGGCCTCTATGCAGGTGATTATGACGACACCATCACTATCGAGATGGGTCCGCTTGGATCATTCTAAGATGCATGACTCGCCAAGATTTATTTTGGCGGCATAAATCGTGGTGTGGTCATCTTAGAGGCGGTGACCACACCATGACTGAAGAGGTCAATTACAGATAATTTCTACATTCAAGTCAATCTTAGGGGCAATAAGATGAACTCACTAATTTCGAAAACTCGCGCGCTGCGCGTCTCCTTGGCGCTTATTCTACTGAGCCTTTTTCTAGTGCATGACGCATTAGCTTATCAGGTCTCTCCCTTGCATCATTATATGAACTTAACCGGGAAAGGAGCGACATCCTCCCTCACGATATCCAATACACATGACTTCCCCCTCACCGTTGAACTCACAATTGAGAGAAGAGAAATGAGTGCAGGCATTGTACAAAATGATATCCCTGCCGATGAGGATTTTCTAATTTTTCCGCCGCAAGCCATCATCCAACCCGGCAAGAAACAAAGGGTGCAAATTCGCTATGTCGGAGAATCCTTAGAACAATCCGAATTATACCGGCTGATAGTCACGCAGATACCGATAAAGCTCGACGAAGGTGATAAAGCCAAAGTCAATGTATCGACGAATTTTATTTCCGTCGTCTATGTCGCCCCTAAAGATGCCAAGGCGGATCTTTCAGTTGGCACAATAACACCCACATCTGGAGGATATGCTGTCGCCTTGAAGAATAGCGGGAAGTATCACGCCATCCTGCCAAGCTACAAATGGACCGCGTCTGACGGCATGAAAGATAAAGTTTTGGACGCCGCTGATATAGCTCTGGATAATGCCCCCTTTATTGAGCCCGGAGGAGCACGAACGCTAATGCTGCCGCATAAAGCTCTAGGCGATCTGAAGTCACTGTCAGGTCTGAAGCTAACCAGCGGCAAGAAGTAAGAGATAGGTCACATGACATGTCCGCCCGCTTACATAACACACCCAAGGCATGCCGTTCCACGGCAGCGAGGGCCATTCCGACACCATTGCCCTACGCTGCTGGAATGGCCCTTATTTTCCTATCGCTCACGGTACCGTTAAGCACTCAAGCAAATGAAACGGCAAATGGCGGAGCGGAGAAAACCGCACGGACTGATAGCAATAAGATTGAGCTATCAGTACCTCTAAAACTCAACAGACGATATGCAGGCGACATATCTATCCGCGTTGATATGGCGGGGGATGGAGAGATTGACGCGCAAAGGCTCTTAGAGCTTCTCCAACCCTTAGTCGGGAGAGATGTCTACCAAGGTTTATTAAGTAGGATAGCAGAGCGTAAAATGGCACCTATGACAGAACTCTCCAATGAGGAGCTATTCATTGAATTTGATTCTGGACTACTCGAGGTAAACGCAAATCTAACAGCCGCATCCATGAAGGAGAGC
This sequence comes from Hellea sp., assembly GCA_020629875.1. GTDB lineage: Bacteria > Pseudomonadota > Alphaproteobacteria > Caulobacterales > Maricaulaceae > Hellea. Next base: position 11,630 of record JAHDCL010000055.1, on the reverse strand, counting down.
GAAATTGGACTCGTAAATCGTATCGCTCCGGACCCTTCACAATTTGACTCTCCCGAAAATTTTACGGCTGGTCTTGGGGTAACTTTAACGCAAGGATACGTCTTAGCCGGAGACGATAAGGGAGACCTTCTTCCGGCACGCGCAAACTTCCAGGGTTTCGCTCAACTGGGCGGCTTTGATGGCATCGCCGCATTCTATGGCTTTGATATTATCGAAGGCCAAGAGAAACCATTTCGTCGCCGTGAATTGCAACTCGTAAAGGACTTCTATCAACCCGCTATCCGGGCGTCTTTGGGCGACATAAATGCTCCCATCACAGGGTTTCAGGAAACCCCTCCTCTCTTAGGCCTCACAATAGCGCGTGAATATCGGTCAATTCAGCCCTTTCGGAATATCGTCTCATCAGGGCGGGGTTCATTAGTTCTGGATAAGGACTCAAAGGTAGACGTTTATGTGAACGGCGCCCTCTCTGAAACACTAAATCTTCCGGCTGGGCGGTTTTCTCTGACAGATTTCCCTGTAACGACAGGTTCCAATGATGTTCAGCTCGTGGTCGAAGATGAAACAGGCCGCGTGGAGACAACAGATTTTTCCTTCTTTTCTCAAAGCGGGCTATTGGGAGAAGGTCTTGTGGATTTTGCGATCTCCGCTGGGGTACCTCGCAGCCCAACACAAACGGGATTTGACTATGGCAACAAGCCCATTGCGACGGGTTTTGTGAATTACGGCCTGTCTTCCAGATTTACCACGGGGGTAAATGTCCAGCTTCGAGAAGAAAGACAACAAATAGGAACAAGCCTAGGCATTGGAACGCCCATAGGCCTCGTTACTGCAGATTTCGCACAGAGCTTTGGACGTGGCGGGCTGTCTGGCAACGCCATTGGTATCGACTATCAGCGAAGTTTTAATGTGGGATCCACTCGGATTCTCAACAATGCGACTGTGATTAAAAAAACCAGAGACTTTTCCGGCCTTAGCACAGAGACTTTTGAGAACACCAAGTTATCCGCGCAAGCGCTTCTTCGCGCGCAGTTTGAAAATGGGCTGTCGGTGGGTATCGCGGGAAGTCTAAGGGATGAATATGATCGTCCAGATGAAAAGAGATTAAACTTGAATGTCGGAAAAGCCTTTGATGACATCTATATAAATCTCTCGACTGAATTTATTCAGACGGATGGGCAAAAAGACCGACTTGAAGCAACTATCGGGGTGAGCAAAAGAATTGGCAACCGCTATACGGCCCGCACACAATACGCCACTAAAAATAATTCTAAACTGTTTGAACTTGTCCGATCTAGGCAACGCCGGCTGAACGATATAAGTGGCCGGGCGCAACTCTTTCAATCGGCAGATGACAACCGATTTCTTTCGGAACTTAATTTTCGTCATAATCGGTTTGATGCAGAACTGGATTTTGACGTAACCGACCCACGCGGCGCGAGCGCGGGAAAAACCAATAGCGACGTGAAATGGCGCGTGTCTACATTTGCTGGTTATTCGGGCGGAGAGCTTGCCATTGGGCGGCGAAGTGACGAAGGCTTTGTCATCACGAAACGGCACAAATCACTTAAGGATTCTAACACCGTCATTCTCGATCAAAGTGGATCACGCAGCGAAGCAAAAATTGGGTGGTTAGGTCCCGCCTTGGTTCCCATAGAGCGCGCCTATACACCTCGTAAATATCAACTTGATGTCGACCCGCTACCAGACGGATATGATATAGGATCCGGACAGATAAATGTCTTACCAGGACTTGGCATGGGCTATGTGCACATGATCGGCTCCGATGCTTCCCGCACCATTTTAGGGACGGTTAAAGACACAGACGGACAGCCGCTAAAACTCGTTGTAGGTGTTTTAGAGCACGTAAACGGAGACGAAGAAAAATCTCGTCAATTTTTTACAAACTCCGCAGGACGTATGGTTGCGGAAAGAGTGGCTCCCGGCACGTATGTGCTGGTGATTAATGGCCGAAAATCAAAACCCATCGAAATATCAAAAGACACGGAAGGATTGGTCAATGTTGGTGAAATCACTCTCCCTTAAACGCAGTGCGATTTGGCTGCTGAGTAGCTCTGCGTTGATGTCGTTCTGTGGACCGGTTTATGCTTGCGAGCTCATCAGCGAGAGCACGCCAACCGCCCCTTCCATTGACTATGACGTATACGGATTTGGAACAGCAATAGGCTCCACCGAATTTGACTTACGTAACGCCGGCGACAGTAATTGTGAGTTAGAAATCCTCATCGAAGATTTGGCAAGTTTCCCTCCTCCTTTCGACTTTCCTCAAGCGGGAATAAATGTAGGTGTCACAGCACCGAGTCTACAGCGACCTCAGGACGGAAATAACAGGTCTGGAATATTCGCGCTCTCTTTGCCGCCTTCGACGTCAAAACGGGTACAGCTTGATTTTTTTGCCGAACAACTCGTGTCGGTGCCATCAGGGACATATTCTCAAGATATCATCATAGGTGTTCGGCGCGCAGGCCAAAACGCCCTATTAGAGAATTTCATCACCAATATAGCATTGACAGCGGAGTCGCGCGCGCAAGTCAACATTGCTGGCGCCTCAGGCGTTTTTGACAAGGGATCATATATGGACAGCGTAGACTTTGGTGAGGCGAAAGTGGGTGAGAACCGCCGCGTATTTATCCAAACTCGGTCTAACGCTCCCGCGACCATGACCATACGTTCTGAAAATAATGGAAAGATGAAACATCAATCCTCAACGATATCCAATATTGGCTATTCCGCCTCCTTAGAGGGTCAACTTCTGGATTTAAGTCGACCTTATGTCATTCCAAACCTTACAGAGACGAATATAGAGGGCACATCCCGTAGCCTTGACCTGACCATTGAGAGCTTAAACCAAGCTTTTGCCGGTCAATATACCGATAGAATAGTCATCGAAATCGAAGCACGTTAAAGCCTGCTTTAGGTCATTTCCTTCAATAGGAACCGCTTTATACAAAGCGTTAGGGCAAAATTTTCGCGATAATATGTTTAACGCATAATGATTTTCTGGCTCGTCAACCTCATATAGGGCCTATGCCTCTTAACGATCCTGTCATCGCCGAACAAACTCCTGCCGCTGATTTTACAATCGCACAAAAGTGGAAGCGCTACACGGAGGATGAGCATGACATTTGGAACACACTTTATGCTCAACAAATAGATGTTCTAAAGGGCCGCGCCGTACCAGAATTTTATGATGGTTTAGCGGCGTTAGATTTGAATGTAGGCGGCATCCCAGACCTCGCTAAATTAAATCCTAAACTAGAGGCTCTAACGGGCTGGGAAGTTGTGATGGTACCGCATCTAGTTCCAGATGATGTCTTTTTTGACCATCTTGCGAATAGGCGTTTTCCGGCTGGACGTTTTATTCGCGGGCGTGATCAAATGGACTATCTCGAAGAACCGGATGTCTTTCACGATATATTTGGGCATGTGCCGCTGCTCGCGCAACCTGTATTCGCGGATTACATGCAGGCTTATGGGCAGGGTGGTTTACGCGCCCTGCGTCATGATTGTTTGAAAAACTTAGCGCGGCTTTATTGGTACACGGTTGAGTTTGGCCTGATGAAAACGAAAGACGGCATGAAGATTTACGGCGCGGGAATTGTGAGCTCTCGCATTGAGTCGGTCTTCGCTGTAGATGACCCATCGCCCAATCGCTTACATTTTAACTTAGAGCGCGTCATGCACACGGATTACCGCATAGATGACTTCCAACAGGTTTACTTTGCAATTGAGAGTTTTGAGGAACTCTTTGACGCCACACAACAAGATTTCGGCCCGCTTTACGAAAAGATGAGCCAAGACAAACATATTCATCCCATCGTCGATATTCTGCCTAGCGATAAAATCTATACACGGGGCAGCCAAGCTTATGCCAATAACGGAGGGCGCCTCCAATCGCACAAAAGATAGGCGGTGAGCTGATATAATCATTTCACAGCTCTCTTTATCCTCGATGCTCATTGTTTTCCCGTCCACGCCTCCCTATGTTCATAACTATGAGAATGGGATGCACAGTGCTTTCGGTGTTTTGCCTGACAGTGTTATCAGGGACACTATCGCATGCTCAAAACCCGCATGAGAAAGCCGTAAACGCCGCGCAGTTCCTCGGAACTGAATTCATGCAAAGCGCCCATCACCGCGTTGCGCCGCACGCAATTAGTGATGGTCAATTGCTGCGTTACACGATTGAAACGCCTTATGAACAAATGGTTGTTACCGGAACTGAACAAACTAAACGCCGCATCCATGAAATTCACGCGACCGAAGCACTACGTCAGCGCTCCACAGGTGGAGCCATATTCGGCTCTGCGAAAGACCGAACGACCAATCTTGTTGAAACCCCCTACCGAATTGGCAAAACGCTCGTAAACCGTGCGGGCGATATCAGCAACGTTGAAGAGGCTGTTCTCTTTGTGCCCGAGCAAGTCGGGCAAGCCGCAGGCAGTGTTCTTCACGGTGTAGGGGAGTTGGGCGTTACGGCATTACGTATCACAAAGGGTGCAGCTGGCACAAAATGCTCAGGCTTTGGCTGTATAGAAAAAGCAGGAGAAGATATTTGGTCGGGCGTAAACTCTTTGGCTGGGAAACATAATGCTTCCAGACGCCTCCATTCAGAGTTCGGCACGGATCCGCAAACAGATAATAAAGCCTACCGTAAACAAGTTGATCGCCTCGCCTATGCCAATAGCTATACTGGCACCGCGATAAAACTTGGTGCAGGACAAGCCGGCATTGATGTCATCAGCCCCGCTTTCACTGGAGTCGGATATGTTAATAATGCAGAATTTGTTGGCGGCTATGAAGATGCTCATCGGCAAAGAAACCACGAGAAAGACACCTATTCTCGTTGGGGTGCAAACCCGCAAGCTATTGAAGACTTGTTCAAAAACAACGCCTTCACCAAGCTCAACAGAAGGCGGCTATTTAAATCTCTAGACGCTATTCCAGATAAGCCCTTTGCTGTCAGGCTTCTCCATGACGTCGCAAATAGCCATGACCGCGCGCACACGCAACGGCAATTAGCGTTATATGACTTTATGGCTTCCCTTACCCAAAGAGGTGATATTGACGCCTATGTGAACGATATTGCAGCACCATTGCTGGTTACCAAAGAGGGAACATTAATCCTGCCTCTTTACTCAGATTATCTGGGGTTGACGCCGCAGCTAACCGCATCTCTTCAATATTTAAGATCGCAAAGCCCCCAATCTGCGCTTCACATTTTAGGCTTTGCAAGTCCAGACGTGAAACAGGCTGCGCAACGATTTGGCGTACAAGTCGTCGAGTGGCCGGGACGCGGGATTTAAACGCGGGAAACCGGCGCGCGAATAGGCTGTATAAACACCCTGAGAATTAATTATCTCGCTAGACTAACCCTAGAGTTATAGCTTTTAACGCAATATCTACTCGGTTATTCGCAGAAAGCTTTTTGCCTGCACTATCAATAGCATTGACGACCTCGCCCCTTGAAACCTCAAGTAATTTCGAGATTTGACAATCACTATTTCCCAGAGCAACCCATTTCAGGATTTCTAATTCTTGCAGAGTAAAATTATCGATTGCTTTACCCAAAGCTTTTTCTGCCTTTCTCACACAACACTTTGTTATCAGCAACTACACATATGAAAAGTGTCTCACTGTAAAATTGAAACCCACTGAAACCACAGTTTTTTGAACTTTCAATGACAGCTATTAAAATAAGAAATAATTATTATTGAGCGCACAATTATTATGTTCATGTTATCGCTGAAACGGGTAAAAATCTGATCCCAACTGCATGAGTTTGGTAAGTTCATCTAAAGCTAAAAAACTCTCTTCCATTATACTGGGATGACAAATGTCTTCAGGACTGAGTTTTTCGCGATAATGTTTTTCGACCCAATGCTTCAGCTCATCATATAGCGAAAGCGAAAATTTATTTCCCGGATTGACTTGCTCCCATTCTGTTTGATTCAAAGCAACTCGCAAACGTAGGCACGCTGGGCCGCCGCCATTCCGCATGGATTGGCGGACATCAACAAATCGCACCTCTCCTATAGGTCCATTACTAGCGACCAACTTATCGCAATAGGTTTTAGTGGCTTTGTTTTCGGCGGTTTCAAGCGGCGCAATCAATGTTAATCGGCTCTCGCCGGGTATTTGAACCAACATGGAATTAAACAGATAAGCCTTGATGGCATCTTCAATCGGCACCTCGGCTGTCGGCACTTCCTCGAATATCGGCTCAAAAAGGCCTTTTGCGGCGGAGCGAATATCCGCCTGCAGCTGCTTTGTATCAGCAAAAGCTAATTCGTGATAAAAAAGTGTCTGCAACGCCCCCACACAAACGACGTCATTATGAAAAGCGCCTGCGTCAATAGCCGCATCCGATTGAAGCGCATAAACGGTTCGAGAGCCCATAAGGCGATGACTTCGCGCGATTGCTTGACTGGCTTGCAGCGTTTGCCGCGCTGGATATCCTGGACGGTGAGCTGCGTAGCCATCTCGTCCATAAACAAAGAGTTCCACGCCCTGCCCGCCGCGGCTCTCACAAAGGCGCACATGATTAGCCGCGCCTTCATCGGCGAAAACAGATTGCTCCGGAAGCGCCTGATGGACTGTTGCGAAAGGAAATGCTGTTTCTAAAGCACGCTGAGTCTGCGGATGTTCTATCGAACGGTGCAGCATCGTCGATAAATTTGCGGGTGTAAGATGCAATTTTCCATCCGCGGTGTCCGCCGAAGGGCTAACAGTGGCGGCGTTGGCGGCCCACATTGAACTCGCCGACATAGCATTTTTCATTAATCGGGGGGCTTGTTTCCAGGCAGCTTCAAATACCTGCTTGTCTGAACCCTCAAATCCCGCGCGGCGCAGCGTGGGAAAATGTGGGCGTTGCTGGGGCGGCAAAATACCTTGCCAAAGGCCAGCTTCATGCATGGTCTTCATTTTCTCCAGACCTTGCAAGGCGGCAGCGCGAGGCCGCGCTACGAGGCCGGCATTATTGGCAGAAGCCAGATTACCATCAGATAGACCGCCATAATTATGCGTAGGTCCGATTAGCCCGTCAAAATTAGCTTCATGCGTCTGCATTATTTGAGACCTTTCATGGGCAGCCTCTCTGCCGTGTCGGCAACTTGGCTGGCCATCGGCCAAGCACAAAAATCGGCAGCGTAGTAAGCACCCGGATTGTGATTACCGGACGCCCCCGGACCGCCAAATGGCAGGAAGCTAGCTGCACCAGTGGTTGGGCGATTGAAATTCACAACACCTGCGCGAATACGCAAGCGGAAATCTTCCCAAAGCGCGACATCATCAGAAATTAACCCCGCGGCGAGACCGAATTTGGTGTTGTTTGCCTCAACAATGGCGGCATCCCAATCAGCCACCCGCGTCACCTGTAAAACTGGGCCAAAAATTTCTTCATCAGGAACGTTAACGCCTGTGACATCATAAAATCCAGGCGTAACGAAGGCGTTCCCTTTTGCCGACAGAGACGCCTTCCGGATGGCCTTCCCGCCTAGGGCATTGGCATTTTTAACGACATGCGCGGCAATATCAGAGCTCACCAACGGCCCAAGAGTTGCTTCTTCATTCCATGCGCCAAGGCTCATGCGGTCGATAAAACTTGTGACTGCCTCGATAACAGCTTCGCCCTTCGCATCATTGGGGACAATCAAGCGCCGCGCACAGGTACAGCGTTGACCTGTAGTAATGAAAGCGGATTGCGCGATAATACTGGCCGCCGCCTCCGCATCCGCGACATCCCAAACGACAAGTGGGTTATTCCCGCCCATCTCAAGCGCCAATACAATCTCTGGGCGGCCGCCAAATTTCTTGTGAATGAAAGCTCCCGTATTTGCGGAGCCCGTAAATAATACTCCATCTAGCATAGGATTATCTAGAACCGCCGCGCCAGTGTTCCGCGCGCCTTGAACCATATTTATCACGCCAGCCGGGAAGCCAGCTTTGGCGTAGAGATCCATAAGCGCCTCGCCCACAGCCGGCGTTTGTTCGCTAGGTTTGAAAACAATCGTGTTGCCTGCGATCAGCGCCGGAAGAATTTGGCCATTAGGAAGGTGCGCCGGAAAATTATATGGTCCCAGCACGGCCATCACGCCATGAGCTCGGTGTTGTAGCGCGGCATGACCAAACCCTGTCTCGCGTGTAAGTTCTCCCGTGCGGTCATTATAGGCGCTTAGCGAGATATCAACTTTAGCTGAAAGCGCCCCGCCCTCACCCAATGCGTCCCATAGCTGCTTACCGGTTTCTTTCGCGATTAACTCACCAATGCTAGTCTTTGCGGCAAGCGCTAGCTCTTTATAGCGGCCGACAATTTCCATGCGGTCTTTCATGGGCGTTCTGGACCACGCGTCAAAGGCGTTATGCGCGGCCGCGAAAGCAGCCGCGACATCCGCCTCGTTCGCAGCGCGGCCTTCCCATATTTCGGTCCCATCGGATGGATTAATCGAGCTAAATTTTTCGCCGCCTGCTTCGCACCATTGTCCGTTTATAAAGAGAGATTTAGTCATCGTTTAATCCAAATTCGAGCTGTCCCGCCCGATGATAAATTTAAATATTTCAGCGCCTTAGCGGACATATGAAGCTTGTTATCCGTAAAACCCACTCGGGTCAGAACGCACCGGAAATCCGTCAATGAATCATTGCTAACCATGGCTGTGAGATCTAATTCATGATCAATATCGGCTTCATGCACGATCTCAAGGCGGCTGTCTTTTATTGTTCTTATTTCTTCTCGAGGCGCTTTTAATGAAGGACCAGCATCAAAAATATCGATGGCCCCGTCATAGCGGAACCCCTCAGCCTCGAGGTAGCGGCGCGCGCCCTCACCCGCGGGATGAGTTCGGCCAATAACTTTCTTGGCCTCATCAGGTAAAAGCGCCACGTAAATGGGATGTTTGGGCATGAGGTCTAATATGAACTGATTGTCTTTTTCCGCGGAAATTTGGTCTGCCTCCTGGAAGTCCATTCGGAAAAACTTACGGCCAATGGCATCCCAAAACGGAGACTCCCCAGATTGACTCACATGACCCCGTAGCTCGGATATGACCTGCTCGCCAAATCGATCTGGCGCGGCGGCGATGAGCATATAGCGGGACTGAGAAATCAGGCGTCCCGCCCCAGCCCCGCGGTAATCACTTTTGACAAAGAGCGAGCCAACTTCTGTAGCTCCTGCATACTCGTTTACCAGAACCAACACCTCCATATCAAAGCGTGAACCCGTAACAGAAGATTTTTGGGCGACCTTTAAAACCCGAAAATTAAAAAAGGGATCTTGAATACCAATCTGCGCCTTAATGGCGCTCATACCAACGACTTCACCTTTATCTGTGTCTTCGAGAAGTAAAAGGTAGACATGGTCCGGTGTTATTTCGTCGGGCCCATTAAAGCTCTTTACTGATTTATCCAGTCGCGAGGAGAGCGCATCACGGCCCACAGCCAGTGAGGTAAAGCCAGGCCCCGCTAGATCTGCCAAATGGCAAATTGCATCCAGATCATGGGCATTTGCAGGACGGACAACTAACATTGCGCCGCCAGTTTTTTAGCCGCGATGGCATCAAATTCACCGCTAGCAAGTTTCATAAGGATTACAGAGGACAACCGCGCCCGTTCGACCAGGCTCGATATTTTCATAAATTCCCGATCAGAATGGATATCACCGCCACGTACCCCCAATGTGTCGACATTCGGGCAGCCAGAGGCCCAAAGGTTATTTCCTTCGCAGACACCTCCGCTTGGCGACCACTTAATTTCTTGGCCTAGCAGTCCCCCCGCTTGTTTTACCCAATCAAAAACTTGGGCATTAGCAGGCGCCATGGGCTTTGGCGGTCGCGTAAACCCGCCATGCATATGAGCATGAATACCATCTTTGAGATTTAACTTGGCCACCAAGGCATCGAGGTTTTGTTCGATCCAAGACATGTCTTCTGTTTCTTTCATCCGTACGTTAAAGCGGCCAATAGCAAGTTCAGGCACAATGTTGAATGCACCGCCTCCATCGATTTTGGCGATGTTGAAGGTTACGCCGTCTCTCTGCCCATTTAGAGCCTCCATACCACCTATGAACTCCGCCATAGCCGCAATAGCATTTCGCCCTAAATGATGTTCGCGTCCAGCATGAGCCGCTCGCCCGCGAATGACGAGAGAAAAATTCCCGCTTCCCTTTCGAGCACCGGCCATTGACCCATCCGCCAGTGCCGGCTCATAGGTGAGGCCAACATGAGAGCGCTTTCCAAGGCTTGCCAAAATAGCAGAAGAGCCAGGAGAACCAATTTCCTCATCTGGACTCATCAGGACCGAGTAGCCAACCTTATGCGCATTATCGCTTCGCTCCAAGGCTTCCAGCGCGGTTAGCATAACCATCAAGCCCGCCTTCATATCAGCGGTGCCGGGACCATTTATCGTGTCCTCATCAATTCGCACAGGTTTTTGAAAATGAAAATCCTCAGGAAACACAGTGTCATAATGGCCTGTAAGAACTAATTGAATGGGAGCGTCAGGGCGAACGGAGATTTGTAGCGCTGGTTCATAAGTAACACTCTGCAGCTTCCCATTGGCTGAAACTTGCTGCCCTTCAGGAAGCGGAACTTCGGTCAATTTTCCAGGAAGAGCGGAAAAGCGTTCGGAGAGCATTTCCCGCATAGCGATAAGACCGCTGCGGTTGTAACTACCAGAATTTTGCGCAGACCAACGCTCAACAGTCGAGAGCATTTCAGCTTCCAGATCATCTAGCCTATCAATGATAGCGTTTTCAGACGATGTTAGGGAAATTTGCGTCACCCAAGGCTCCTTAAGATTTATAACAGCTCTATCAGGGTCTAAGCAGAAATAAAATTCCAAAGCCTAGGCAATTCAAGGCATAAAAAAACGGAGCCCGAAGGCTCCGTCTCTATTAGGATATAGTCTTGTGACTATTCGCAACCATAGAAGTAGTTACCACATGTTTTCATGAAGTGAACAACTTGACCATTGGCTGACTGGATACGGAATGCTTGGCGATCACGATCATTACTCGGAAGGATAGAGTAATTATAGTGATGCTGCTTACCAAGGCCCAGAAGACCGGCTGTGCCAACTGGCAAGACGTCTTCTGAGAACATGTAAGACTGAGCATCCGCAAAGCCATTTGAGTAACCCATAGATTTAAAGAGGTAATTCAAATAAGCCTTATCAGTCGCGCTCGAATTGTAGCGAGCTTGAAGTTTCTGGAAGAACTGATCTGCTGTCAAACCATGTGAGTCGCCAAATTCAGGAAGTGTTCCCAGACGGCTCATTTGCTTCGGTGTTGCCGATGTATTCACGTTGAAGATACCAACATTAGAAGATCCACAAACGTTCAAGTTAGAAACAACCTGTTGAACAACCGGGCATGTGCTACCTTCAACAACAACGCTTCCATCAGGACAGTTCACATATGTCACCTGCGGCTGAACCACTGGGCATGTACTTCCTTGAACCACAACGCTTCCATCAGGACAGTCAATATACTGCACAGGTGGAGGTGGAGGTGGAGGTGGAGGTGGAGGTGGAGGTGGTGGAGGTGGAGGTGGCGGCGGTGGCGGAACAACCGCTGCAGTGTGCTTGTGACCAAAGAGGTAACGGAAGCCTGTCAT
>JAHDCL010000054.1 GCA_020629875.1 Hellea sp. | reverse complement strand
CTCGCACCAGAGGTTCTCTAGTCATGGCCGCGAAGATTAAAAAAGGCGACCACGTCGTTGTTATCGCCGGTAAAGATAAAGGCACTAAGGGCGAAGTCCTGAAGGTCTTTCCAAAGGATCAGCGCGTAGTCGTTAAAGGCGTTGCTATGGTTAAGCGTCACATGCGTCCAAGCCAAGCTGATCCTGAAGGCGGCATCAAAACATTTGAAGCGCCTATTCACATTTCAAACGTTGCTCAACTTGATCCAAAGGGTGGCAAGCCTACCCGCGTCGGTTTCAAGACTTTGAAAGACGGTAAAAAGGTCCGCGTGGCCACTAAATCAGGGGAGGTCATCGATGGCTAAACCATATGAGCCGCGTCTTGCCACTATCTATCGCGAAGAAATTCGTGCAAAGATGAAAGAGCAATTCGAATATAAAAACGAAATGCAAATTCCTAAAATTGAGAAAGTTGTTCTCAATATGGGTCTTGGTGAAGGTGTTGCTGACAAGAAGAAGGTACAAGCCGCAATTGCAGAGCTTGAACTGATTGCTGGTCAGAAGCCTCTTCCAACGAAATCAAAGAAATCAATCGCGGGCTTTAAGCTTCGTGATGGTATGGTTATCGGTGCGAAAGTTACTCTTCGCCGTGACCATATGTTTGAATTTCTTGATCGCCTTATCAATATCGCTTTGCCACGTACACGTGACTTCCGCGGATTGAACGGTAAGAGCTTTGATGGTCATGGTAACTACGCTATGGGCATTAAAGAACACATTATCTTCCCTGAAATTAATTATGATCAGGTAGATACAGTTCGAGGTATGGACATCGTTGTTCAAACTTCAGCGAAAACAGATGAAGAAGCCAAAGCATTGTTGGCCGCGTTCTCTTTCCCTTTCCGGAACTAGAACGAACGCAACAAGCTAAGCGGGTCGTTGGTGGCCTCGCAAATAGGAGAATAGAATGGCTAAAGTTAGCTCAGTTGAGCGTAATCTAAAGCGTCAGCGCATGGTGGCAAAATACGCCGGCAAGCGTGCGCTTTTAAAAGATATTGCGCGCAATAAAGAATTACCTGTCGAGGAGCGTTTTGCCGCTCAGTTAAAGCTCGCAGCATTGCCGCGTAACTCAGCAGAATCCCGCATTCGTAACCGGTGCCAAGTCACCGGTCGTCCGCGCGGTTATTATCGTAAAATGAAAATGTCCCGTATTGCACTTCGTGAGCTTGGCTCGCAGGGTCTGCTTCCGGGTCTCGTGAAATCAAGCTGGTAGGAGGAAAGTAAATGTCTTTTTCTGATCCTCTGGGCGATATGCTCACTCGTATCCGTAACGCCATCATGCGTAACCGATCTTCCGTAACAACACCTGCATCAAACTTGCGTGGTCGTGTTTTGGACGTATTGGCTGATGAAGGCTTTATTCGCGGATATTCAGAAACTCAAATCGACGGTTTCCGCGCTTTCGAGGTTGAGCTTAAATATTTCGAAGGCGAAGCGGTTATCCGCGAAATCAAGCGCGTGTCCAAGCCGGGCCGCCGTGTTTATTCGTCTGTAAAAACGCTTCCGCAAGTCCGCAATGGTTTGGGTATTGCTATCCTCTCAACGCCTAAAGGCGTGATGAGTGATGCTGCTGCTCGTGACGCCAATGTCGGCGGCGAAGTACTGTGTCAGGTGTCCTAAGATGTCTCGTATTGGTAAAAAACCGGTCACTATCCCGTCAGGCGTTACGCTGACACAAGATGGCCAGAACATCACAGCCAAAGGCCCTAAGGGCGAGCTAAGCTTCACGCTTCCAGATGCCGTTACAGGTAAAATTGAAGGCGAAGAGTTCACTGTTACGCCGCTTACGGAAAACAAAACAGGTCTTTCCATGTGGGGCATGTCCCGCACAATGGTCGCTAATCTGATTGAAGGCGTGACAAACGGCTTTAAAAAGGAGCTAGAGCTTAAGGGTGTTGGGTATCGTGCGCAAATGAAGGGTTCTATGCTCTCCATGCAGCTCGGTTTCTCTCACGATGTTGAGTTCACACCGCCAGAAGGCATTAAAATCACAGCTGCGAAGCCGACACATTTGATTGTTGAAGGCATTGATAAGCAGCAGGTTGGTCAAGTCGCTGCCGTTATTCGTTCATATCGCAAACCAGAGCCTTACAAAGGTAAAGGTGTCCGTTATGTCGGCGAATATGTCCGCAGCAAAGAAGGTAAGAAGAAGTAGCCATGAAAACTGCTCGCGAAAATATGCAGCGCCGTGCGCAACGCGTCCGCCGCCGCCTCAAAAAACATTCAGCAGGTCGTCCGCGTTTGTCTGTTTATCGTTCTTCCAAGAACATCTCAGTACAAATCATCGACGATGCGACAGGCACAACATTGGCCTCTGCCTCAACAATTGAGGATAAGAAAGCTAAAGGGTCTGATGTGGCTGCAGCGCAGCGTATCGGTAAATTAATTGCCGAGCGCGCTAAAAAAGCCAAAGTTGAAGATGTTGTCTTCGACCGTGGTCCTTATCTCTATCATGGCCGCGTGAAAGCGCTGGCTGATGCGGCTCGTGAAGCCGGTTTGAAATTCTAGGAAAGCTAAGATTATGGCAGGCAGAGAAGATAACCGCCGCGGTAAGCGCGAAGAAGAAGATAACGAGTTCATCGACCGTTTGGTTCACATCAACCGTGTCGCTAAGACAGTTAAAGGTGGCCGTAACATGAGCTTTGCGGCTCTCGTTATCGTAGGCGACGAAAAAGGACGTGTAGGTTTTGGTAAGGGTAAGGCGCGCGAAGTGCCTGAAGCTATCCGCAAAGCCTCTGAAGAAGCTAAGAAGACAATGATCCGCGTGCCATTGCGCGAAGGTCGTACGCTTCACCACGATGTTCGCGGACGTCACGGTGCAGGTAAAGTCGTCATGCGTGCAGCGCCTCCCGGTACTGGCGTTATTGCCGGTGGGCCAATGCGTGCTGTTTTGGAATGCCTCGGTGTTCAAGACGTTGTTGGTAAGTCACTTGGTACCTCAAACCCGTACAACATGGTTCGCGCCACGTTCGAAGGTTTGAAGAGCATGGAAAGCCCCCGCACAATCGCAAATAAGCGCGGTAAAAAAGTGGGTGACATTGTTGGACGCCGTAATGATGGTGCATCAGCACCTGAAGCTATCGCTGAAGCCTAAAGGAAAAAGTCATGGCTAAAAAAGCAACATTAAAAGTCCGCCAAACAGGTAGCCCTATCCGTCGTAAGCCGGATCAAAAGGCAACATTGGTTGGCCTCGGGCTCGGCAAGATTGGCCGAGTTCGTGAATTGGAAGATACACCTTCTGTCCGCGGGATGATCAATAAGATCGCCCATATGGTAGAAATAGTCGAAGAGTAGTCTGGCCTCGCCAGAAACCTCCTTTGGAGAAAAAAATGCGTTTAAACGAACTCAGTGATAATCCCGGTGCAACCAAGGCCCGTCTTCGTGTCGGTCGTGGTGTAGGTTCCGGTAAAGGTAAAACAGCCGGCCGTGGTGTTAAGGGTCAGAAGTCACGCTCAGGTGTGTCTATTAATGGCTTTGAAGGCGGTCAAATGCCTATCTATATGCGCTTGCCAAAGCGTGGCTTTAACAAGCCAAATCGCAAGCGTTGGGCAGAGCTGTCTATCGCTAATGTAAATCGCGCTATCGAGAGCGGTAAGCTAGATGGGAAAACAGATTATGATGCGGCAGCATTGGTCGAGGCAGGCGTTATTCGCCGTGCTAAAGACGGAGTGCGTCTGATCGGATCAGGCAAGCTGTCAAAAGGCGTTAAGCTAACAGTATCAGGTGCGACACCTGGGGCCATCAAAGCCGTCGAAGCCGCTAAGGGAGCCGTGACTGTTCTTGATGAGAGCGTTACTTATCGTCCTAAAGGCGAAAAAGCTGACAAGTCGGGTAAGGTTTCCAAGTCTGATAAGAAAACTTCAGCGCCTAAGGCAAAAGCTGAAAAGCCAGCTGCTAAGCCTAAGGCTGAGAAAGCACCTGCTAAAAAGGCGCCTGCAAAGAAGGCAGCTGCTAAAAAAGGCGAAGCTGACGATTTGACAAAAATTAGTGGTATTGGTCCTGTTTTCGCGAAACGACTCGCGGAAGAAGGGCTGACAACTTACGCGCAAATCGCTGAACTTACCAAAGAGCGTATTGCCGAGTTGGACGAGAAGCTTGATTTGAAAAACAACATCGACAATGATGATTGGCCGGGACAAGCAAAAGCTCTTATGGCTGAGAAAAAATAGTAATTATCGGCCCTAAGACAGGGCCGATTTTTATTGTGGGGACACGGTAAGTCAGGCGAGTTTTGTAAAATCAAAATTCACCGCAGGCGAGTTGAAGGAGAAGCCTCTAGCTCGCTCTTTAAATTGTATTATGAGCTCCCATATAAGAGCCTATAATCTATAAAGGGACGATAGTTATGGCGTCAGCCTCAGAACAGCTTGCTCAGAATATGAACCTTGGTGTTTTCGCCAAGGCCAAAGAATTACAGCAACGTCTCCTTTTTACACTTTTCATTCTGATTATTTACCGGATTGGTACCTTTGTGCCGGTTCCGGGAATGGATATGGCTGCGTTCCAATCTGCTTTCTCCGCAGGCGGGGGCGGCTTACTTACGCGCCTGAACATGTTTGCGGGCGGCGCGGTTGAACGGATGGCGATTTTTGCGCTGAACGTTATGCCTTACATTTCAGCCTCGATTATTATGACGCTGATGAAGGGCTCTATCGGCTCGCTCAAAGAGCTTGATAAAGACGGTGAACAGGGGCGAAAGCAAATCAACCAATATACGCGTTATCTGACAGTATTTTTGGCGGCGTTTCAAGCCTATGGCATTGCGCGTGCTCTACAATCAACGCCTGGCGCGGTGATTAATCCGGGCCTTTTCTTTGAGGCGTCTACAGTTATTACACTTGTCGGCGGAACAATGTTCCTCATGTGGATGGGTGAACAAGTTACGGCGCGCGGCGTCGGTAACGGTGTATCGCTGATTATCTTTGCCGGTATTGTTGCGGAACTCCCCAAAGCGATATTCCAGACATTCGGATTGAACCAGCAAGGTACAGTTTCTGAACTTTTGTTAGTATTCTTGATTGTCCTATTTGTAGGGCTCTCAATGCTCATTGTGTATGTCGAGCGGGCCCAGCGGCGGTTATTGGTTCAATACCCCAAAAGACAAATGGCCGGCGGAAAAACCTTTGGCGGTGAGTCGTCTTTCATGCCGCTTAAGCTCAATACTGCTGGTGTTATCCCGCCAATCTTTGCCAGCTCACTTCTTTTGCTCCCTGCAACATTTGGACAGCTTGCGCTGAATGGCGACGGAGCGGGCGCTAGCTTCATGACAACAGTTTTGGCCTATATTGGATATGGGTCTCCGATTTACCTGACGCTATACGCTATCTTGATTATCTTCTTCTGTTACTTCTATGTACCGTATGTCTTCAAGCCGGATGATGTGGCAGATAATCTGCGTAAGAATGGCGGCTTCTTGCCGGGTATTCGCCCTGGTGAGCGGACAGCCCAATATCTGACTTACGTTCTATCGCGCCTTACCTTTATTGGCGCGGTCTATGTTGCCTTCGTTTGCGTGCTTCCAGAGTACATCATTTCACAAAATCAAGGTATACCGCCTTCCGTGGCGATGCTTATTGGCGGTATGTCGCTCTTGATTATCGTGTCGGTGACGCTGGATACTGTTGCTCAAATTCAATCGCATTTGATTGCACATCAATATGAGGGACTTATTAAGAAGTCTCGCATGCGCCGCAGAAAGAAATAAGCGAGGGGTATAGAGCTATGAATATTGTAATGTTTGGACCGCCTGCGGCGGGTAAAGGAACACAAGCCAAGAAGCTTGTCGCAGAACGTGGCCTTATTCAGCTCTCTACAGGTGATATGCTGCGCGCAGCTAAAGCCTCAGGCAGCGATCTGGGTAAAAAGGTCGCCGGCATTATGGATCGCGGCGAACTTGTATCAGATGAAATCGTGATTGCTCTTATCGAAGAGCAACTTGATACAAATCCAAATGCGAAAGGTTTCATCTTTGATGGCTTTCCGCGTACCGTTGCACAAGCAGAGGCCCTTGATGGGTTGATGACTAAACATAAAACTAAAGTCGATTCGGTTATCCGCCTTTGTGTTGATGACGAAGCTTTGGTGAACAGAATCACGAAACGATTCGAAGAAGAAGGCCGGAAGGACGACAATCCTGAAAGCTTTAAAGTGCGCCTTAACGCTTATAATACGCAAACAGCCCCCTTACTGCCCTATTACTCGGCACAGGGTAAGCTGACAGAAGTTGATGGTATGGCCGATATTTCGTCTGTTTCAGCCTCAATTGCGCAAGTTTTGGATAAAAATGGCATTGGAGCGGATATTTCTGCCCCTGAGCCTAAAAAAGGATTTTTTGCCCGTCTTTTCGGGGGTTAACAGCCTTCATTAGGGATAGGTGAAAAATTGTTTAAGAATGCAGTGTTACGGCGCTTGACGGCGCCGTAGCATAGGACTAAGTAACCCGCTTTCGCGGACAGTTCGGAACTTTCCGCCTCTTTTGCTATGGGCAAAGCAGGCGAGGGGTTCTTACACCGCGAAGGTAAGGATTTTAAGGAGGCCAATGTGGCTCGTATTGCAGGGGTAAACATCCCGACAAATAAACGCGTAACGATCGCGCTGCGTTATATTCACGGTATCGGCCCGGCAAAAGCGGCTGAGATTTGTGAGAAAGTTGGAATTGCGGCTGAACGTCGTGTTACGGATTTGACTGACCAAGAGGTCTTGAAAATTCGCGAAACGATTGATGCGGATCACATGGTTGAAGGTGACCTTCGCCGTGAAATCGGTCAGAACATCAAACGCCTGATGGATATGGGTAACTATCGTGGTCTACGTCACCGCCGTGGTCTTCCTGTTCGCGGTCAGCGCACACACACAAACGCTCGCACACGCAAAGGCCCTGCGAAGGCCATTGCTGGCAAGAAGAAATAGGTAGAGTATCATGGCAAAAGAACCAGGCCGCGTCCGCCGCGCTGATCGGAAGAACATCACTTCTGGCGTTGCGCACGTAAACTCAACATTTAACAATACAATGATCACCATCACGGATGCCCAAGGCAACGCCGTGTCTTGGTGCAGTGCAGGTGCTATGGGCTTTAAAGGCTCACGCAAATCTACGCCATATGCGGCGCAGGTTGCGGCCGAAGAGGCAGCGAAGAAAGCTGCTGAGCACGGCATGAATACATTGGAAGTTAACGTCAACGGCCCGGGTTCAGGTCGTGAGAGTGCTGTTCGCGCTCTACAGGCGGCTGGCTTTACGATCACAACAATTCGTGACGTTACGCCTATCCCGCATAATGGTTGCCGCCCACCAAAGCGTCGCCGCGTTTAGCATTACCCTATAATGGGGAAAAATTGGCGCGGACATTGTCTGCGCCGCACTAGCATTAAGAGGTCACACTGTGATTGAAAAAAACTGGCAAGAACTTATTCGTCCAATCAATCCTGAGATTGAGCCTGGCCGCGACCCTGAGCGCAAAGCTGTTGTAACAGCAGAGCCGCTAGAGCGTGGTTTTGGTATGACACTTGGTAATGCGCTTCGCCGCGTATTGCTTTCATCGCTACAAGGCGCCGCTGTCTCAGCTGTGCAGATTGATGGTATCGTCCACGAATTTACATCTATTCCCGGCGTTCGCGAAGATGTCACAAACATCGTGCTAAACCTTAAAGGTTTGGCTGTTCGCATGCATGCGGAAGGCCCTAAAAAGCTTCTTTTGCGTAAAACTGGTGCAGGTCCTGTAACAGGTGCTGACATTGAAGAAACAGCTGATGTTGAAATTCTCAATAAAGACCATGTCATCTGTACCGCTGATGAAGGCGCAGACATCCGTATGGAACTGACTGTTACCACAGGTAAGGGATATGTCCCTGCTGCGGCGTCACGCCCAGAAGATGCGCCGATCGGCCTTATCTCTATCGATGCGCTTTACTCACCTGTGAAACGCGTGGCTTACCGCGTTGAAGATACACGTGAAGGTCAAGTTCTCGATTATGATAAACTCATCATCGATATCGAAACAAATGCAGCGGTTACGCCCGAAGATGCAATTGCTGTTGCAGCACGTATCCTTCAGGATCAATTCCAGGTCTTCGTCAACTTTGATGATCCTGAAGATGTTGGCCGCGGCGAAGAGAAGCCAGAGCTTGACTTTAACCCAGCGCTTCTGCGCAAGGTTGATGAGCTTGAGCTTTCTGTCCGCTCTGCAAACTGCCTCAAGAACGACAATATCGTTTATATTGGTGACCTTATCCAAAAGTCCGAAGCCGAAATGCTTCGTACGCCGAACTTTGGCCGTAAGTCACTCAATGAGATTAAAGAAGTTCTCGCCGCAATGGGTCTGCATCTTGGTATGGACGCGCCAAACTGGCCGCCAGAAAATATCGAAGAGCTCGCTAAAAAATATGACGACCACATCTAGGTCTTAATTCGGGTCTTAGGATCCAAAGGAAATTTAAAAGGATAAAGCCATGCGTCATAAGTTGGCCCATCGTAAACTCAACCGCACAGCGTCGCACCGTAAGGCGATGTTTGCAAACATGGCATCTAGCCTGATTGAGCACGAGCAGATTGTAACAACACTCCCAAAAGCCAAAGAGCTTCGTCCGATTGTTGAAAAGCTAGTCACGCTTGCAAAACGTGGTGATCTGAACAGCCGTCGTCTTGCGATTGCACGAACACGTAACAAAGAAATGTCGAAGAAGCTCTTCGACGTTCTCGGGCCGCGTTATAAAGACCGCCAAGGCGGCTATATCCGCATCATGAAAGCCGGTTTCCGCTATGGTGACAACGCGCCAATGGCTGTCATCGAATTCGTAGACCGTGATGAAAGTGCAAAAGGCGCTGTTGATCACGCGAAAAAAGAATCTGCTGACGCTTAGAGCGACCAACAGAATTGAATAAAAGCCCGCTTTTGAAGCGGGTTTTTTTATGACCAAGCAACATTTGGGTCAATTCTGACATTTTTTCCAAAAAATTTAAAATATTTCCAAGGATTGGGAATTCAGATACGTCTTACAGGGTAAGATGTTAGACACTGAGAATGATGAAGCTCTCGCTGAAAGAGCCGCGTCAGGGGAGGCCGCCGCTTTCCGTGAGCTTTTAACGCGTCACTATGATCGCGTTTTTCGCGTTGCTTATGGGATATTGCAGGACAAGAGCGAAGCTGAAGACGTCACCCAAGAGATATGGGCGGCTATGCCAAAAAAGCTGCGGCAATGGCGCGGGCAGGCGAAGTTGACGAGTTGGCTGCACCGAATTGCGCTTAATGCGGCCAAAGACTCTCTACGACGCGCCGCCACTCGCGCCCGAACGGCTGAGGGTTATGCCGAAATAGAGAGCCTCTCCCGCGCCGAGACTGCGGATACGCAAACACGTCTGACATGGCTGCAAACGGCACTCGGAACGCTTTCGGATGATTTGCGCGAGACAGCGGTGCTGACACTAAGTGAGGAGATGAATTTTGCCCAAGCGGCGGATGTTTTGGGGGTGGCGGAGGGAACAGTGGCATGGCGGATGAGCGAAATCCGCAAGAGATTAAAAATACTGGCATCGAAAGATGACGGATTAGCACAGGAGGCGCTGGCATGAGTGATGATGAACTAGAAAAGTTAGCTGCAGCCATGAAAAATATTAGCCCATCTAAGGCCGCACGCAAAAGCGGCATGGAGGCGGCTTTGGCGGCCTTTGACGCAGAATTTGAAACTGAAACAGTAGTCGTGACAGAGACGGCTGAGGAAAAAATTTCGACGACGAACCAAGGAATGGCGGATGCACCGCGTCCTACAGGTCAGACCATAGGCACTGGGCCTGTGGCAAGCCTGGGGAGAGACGCGATGTCTAGAGTCAAAGAATTTTTTACCTTCAAACCCAAAACCATGATGATGATGGGCACATGCGCGGCCGCACTGTTTGCGACATCGCTCTATATTCCGAACACACGGTTTGAGGAGATGCCAAAGCCTGTGACTGAGGCGGTTACAGCGAAAGTGGGGGCTAGTGAGGTTAAGGCTGTCGAGATTGGTGAGGTTGAAACTGGCGTTGGCACAGACGCATTTTCCGAAATGAAGCAGCTGGATCCCTCTGTTTCGGGAGTACCTGCGCCCGCTACTGATCCTGGTATTCTGTCTGCGCCTAAGAGAGTTGAGCCCACGATGAGAACTCCCGTTAACACGGAAACTGAGGGTAAAACCGTGGATGGGACTGAACGTTCTACAATACGTATAGATAATAGCGTACCGACTGTAGAGACAACTAAAAGTAAAACGGCTGATGTAGATGCGACTGCGCGGAATGAGGCGATAACTGCCCCCCCATCAAAAACACATAGTGCAGAGGCTGTTATGCCTGAGAGGCCCTCTAATGTTGTTACAATCGAGCGCCGAATTTTAAAGTCGCCTGCCAGAACAATGGAACGCGTTGCGCCAGCTGTCCCCAAGGTTGTAACCCGCCGCGTGATAAAGACACCTGCGAGCACCGTTGAGCGGTCAGTTCCAGCTGTCACAAAGCAAGAAACACGCCGTGTTGCTAAAGGAGATGGAACATTTGAAACGGTCACTGAGACAGTTTTGGTCCAGCCTGCAACAGTAGAATATGTTACAATACCGCCAACCTATGAAACCATTGAGGAAACTGTGGTTGTTCAAGAAGCTTCTACTGAATTAGTTACATTGCCGCCTGTCTATGAAACGGTACGCGAAACCGTGAAGATAAATGCAGACGGTTCTTCGGAGGTTTTATCCTCTGATGTTGTACCTTCAGCCAAGGAGAGTGCGGTTGAAATGGCGTCGGTTAGTGAGCTAGCCTTAACCGATCGCACAGATTCTGCGAGTGTTGTAGCCGAAGCGGAGGCCGATGGACTTGCAAAGGATACGATATCGCCGCCATCATATATGCTCGCTGAGGCCGAGGCTGATGAAATTGTTGTTACGGGAGCAAAGCGTAAGTCGCGCCGCGCTACACGCCGTTCTAAAAGAGCAGAGAAAGCCGCGGTTCCTTCCTTTGCACCGCCTCCTCCATCCGTGCTCTCTGTGCCATTGGAATCGAAATCGGCGGAAATAGGTAAATTGCCGCCTGGAGCGCGTTATGTTGAACGTGTTATTCCTGCTGTAACTAAAACACGAACACGCCGTGTTGTAAAAACGCCTGCGAGCACGCAGGAGCGCGTTATCCCTGCCATTACGAAAGATGTCACGGTTCAAGTTTTGACAGAAGACGGTACTTATAAGGACGTCACAAAGACATTTGTCATCCAAGAGGCGCGTGTAGAGCTCGTGACTGTTCCTCCAGTCTATAAAACTATTACAGAGACCGTCGTAGTGGACGAAGGCATGACTGAACTGGTCGCCATCGACGCAGAGGGTAACGTTATACAGCCTAAAAATTTTGTTAAGCCGCCAAAGCCAAAACCCAGACCCCAATCAGGCCTTCTAACGGCAGGGGATTATGATGATGTTCTTAATCCTGATCTTTACAAAGTATATCTGGATAAAATGCTTCAAGGCCAACTCAAGGGTAAAGACCTGCCTTACGTCGATGCCAGTGAACGCGTGTCTATTCGCGTCGTTGATAGCCTTGGAAAGCCTGTACCTTTGGCGGATGTTTCACTCAAAACCTCTCGCGGTGCGAAGATGTTCCCGCTTAGGACGGGTGCAGATGGTATGGCCTATCTCTACCCAAATTACGACAGCCTTGAATCTGGTATCAGAGTCAAAGTCTCGGCTAAGGGAGCGAGATCTGTTACAAAACGCTTGACCCGTAAGCTCATTAAAAATGGCGGGGACATTGTTGTCGATTTGAAAATGGATAGCGCGCCAGTTCAGGCACTGGACCTTTTGCTCACCATTGATGCAACAGGGTCCATGGGTGACGAGATGCGCTATTTGCAATCCGAGCTGAAAGCTATTGTGGGCCGCGTGGAGAAGGCCAATCCAGGCGTTGATATTCGTACGGGTCTCGTTGTCTACCGCGATAAGGGTGATGATTATGTTGTGCGCGAAATTCCGTTTACAGATGATATTGAAGATTTCCGCGCCTCCTTAGCTGAGCAATATGCCAATGGCGGTGGTGATAAGCCTGAGGCCATGCATACGGCTTTGCAAACGGGGCTTGATATGGAATGGCGTAAGGATGCGCTGAAAATAAATCTCTTGGTAGCTGATGCTCCGCCCCATGACCGCTATCTTGATGAAACGTGGGAGGCTGGTTTGATGTCACGTAGAAAGGGCATTCATATTGTTCCCCTTGCGGCCAGTGGGGTAGATAAAACGGCTGAGTTCGTGATGCGCGCTATGGCGCAAATAACTGGAGGACGTTTCCTGTTCCTCACTGACGATAGCGGTATCGGAAATTCACATGCTAAACCCACAGTGGATTGCTATGTCGTTACGCGGCTCGATGGATTGGTTACGCGTGTTCTAAGCAGCTTAATTAGAGGTGAGCGCGTAGAACCTGAAGCGAGTGATATCATCCGGAGCGTTGGTAATTACCGCGCTGGAACATGTGCAATTGAGGAGCAAGACATACCTAGCTCAATTCAAACTGTGTCATATAAGTATAGGCAATAACCACAATCTTACAGTCGTGAACGGGCTGTTTGGGGGGAGGGATTGTCCAGATATCTGGGCGATCCCTCGATTTCATCTGCCTGACTTCTAATCTAACACGCTTTTCACAATCGGTCCGAATGGCGACTCGCCGAGAACAGCGATTTGCATTTGCGCGGATACTTTATTAATTGCCTCTTGCGGGCGTGCCACGGGGTGCAAGGCGATACGAAGGGGGCGTTTCGTCTTTGGCATTGCAATAGCTCCGGCAATGGCGCGCGGAATATCCATAGGGTCGCTCTCTCCACCGCCTGCTTCGCGTTTACCCATGCCGGCAGTCAGTTCAGGGTAAGCCGAGGTGATGTCTTCAGGAAGCCGTGCTTTGAGCGCTGCGGAGGGGGCATTCTGATTATACCATATCTTTGTTGGATATCCGCCAGGCTGAATGATGGTGACGCTAACACCATGAGACGCGACCTCATATGCCATTTGTTCACTCATCGCCTCGAGAGCGAATTTGGTTGGCGAGTATTGTCCAAAGCCTGGAATAATGACGCGCCCCAGCTGTGAGGTGACATTAAAAATATAGCCGCTCTTATTGGCCCGCATTGAGGGAAGAACCGCTCTGGCCATACGCTGCGCACCATAAACATTGGTGTCGAAGATAAGCTGCGTGGCTTCCATATCCTGCGCCTCGATAGGCCCAGCGATTGACATGCCGGCATTGTTGATGAGGACGTCGAGTTTGCCCCCCGTTGCTTTCAAGGCCGCTTGGACGCCGGAGACAACTTGATCACCCTTGGTGATATCAATTTCTAGGACCGTAATGTCGAGCTTTTCAGCTTTTGCTAAGGCTTCCAGTTCAGTCGCTTCAGGACGGGGGAGGTTACGCATGGTCGCGAAAACCTTTGCGCCTAGCCGCGCGTAGTGTTCGGCTCCCAAGCGTCCGAAACCTGAGGAACAGCCCGTAATAAGGATAGAGGTACCGCTCAGATCGATATTATTGCTGGCCTCGGAGGATTGGGCGCAACCTGTTGCATAGGCGGCCGCAGCGATGCCCGCACCTAACATTAAATGGCGACGATTCAGACTATAATCTTGGCTCATGACGTATTCCTATTTGTATTCGCGTTGATAGCTCGCTTTGTACTACGACAGGCAGACCAGAAATAGCGAGGATAAAAATGAGCGAGCAGCGCAGGAACCTTCATTTCTGAATTGTCCCCCGTCAGAAGCATCTCTGGTCAATTTGCGCAAATTGCGCTATGCACGTGCATTGCAGCTTGCAGCTCTCATTAGAAGATGCGCAGCTACGCTACCGCGGAGGAGGCAACAGTGGTTCAGTTAACCGTCAATGGGAAAGCCCAGAACATAGAAATAGATCCTGAGACGCCCGTTTTATGGGCCGTGAGGGAACAATTAGGCCTGAACGGCACGAAATTTGGCTGCGGCGCTTCGCTTTGCGGCGCATGCACCGTCCATATTGATGGAGAGCCCGTGCGCTCATGCGTTACGCCGCTCTCGGAGGCCGAAGGTAAAGAGGTCACTACCATTGAAGGCCTCGCGGCGCCGGATGGAACTCTTCATGCCGTTCAACAGGCCTGGATAAAGCACCAAGTCCCGCAATGTGGTTACTGTCAATCTGGTCAAATCATGTCGGCTGTTGCGCTGTTGCAAGAGAACTCCGACCCTTCCGATGCCGATATTGACGCAGCAATGGCAGGAAATGTGTGCCGCTGCGGAATGTATACGCGTATTAAAGCGGCGATAAAAACCGCTGCGAAGGAGGCTTAGGCATGGTCACTAGAGCAGAGAAAAAAGCCGCTAAAAAGGCGCGGCGTGCCAATGAGTCTTTTGGCCGCAAATGGACACGTCGAAGTTTTATCGGGGCAGGGGCCGTTGCCGGACTTGCTGCGAGTGGCGCGCTTGTCGTTGGCATAGCTATTCGCCCAGGCGACCGTACGGATGAGCTTGCCGACTTGGTCACGGAAGGGGCGGAGCAGCTCGTGACGACGTGGGTGAAAATTGCACCTGACAATACGGTGACGGCTATCATTCCGCACGGCGAAATGGGCCAGGGTATTCATACCGCGCTTTCGGCTATGCTCGCCGAAGAGATGGAAGCGGACTGGGATGCCATGGAAATCATGGAAGCGCCGGCAGAAAAAGAGTTTGCAAATTTTGAACTGGGCCGCGAGTTCTTTTTCGGACAATCGAATATTCCCAATGCATTATTTGATACGGTGAATGGCCTTATGCTCACCGCGGCCAAATCTATGGATTTGCAAATCACCGGTGGCTCTACATCTGTTCGCTTTACTGGTGTCGGTGCGATGATGACTGCGGGCGCAGCCGCGAGAGAATTGCTCTTGGAAGCTGCTTCAAAACAGTGGGACGTTCCTATCTCAGAATTGCGGGCAGAGAAGAGTTATATTTATCATGGAGCGAGAAAGGCGCCCTTTGCTGAATTCGCTGAAGTTGCCGCAACGCTAAAGCCAAACCTTCGTCCAGAACTTAAAAAACGTAGTGAATACAAATTATTAGGCCAATCTCTTCCACGGGTAGATATCCCGTCTAAAGTTGATGGCACGGCGATCTTCGGCATTGATGCGCAGGTTGAGGGTATGAAGTATGGAACCGTTATGGCGGCGCCTGTGCATGGTCAAAGCGTTGCGAAATTAAATACTTCTGACGCTAAATCTATGCCGGGAGTTGTCGATATTTTTAACATGGGGGACTATGTTGCCGTCGTTGCCGATGGCTATTGGCAGGCTAAACAAGCGCTTGATTATGTAGAGGTCGAATGGACCTCGGCTGAGACAGACAACGTCAACGAAGAGACGATATTTGCGCAATATGCCAAGGCGATTGAAACAGGTAAAAAGACAGTTTTGCATAAATCAGGGAATGTCGGAAAAGCGATGGAAAGCGCGGCAAGTCTCTTCGAAGCCGAATATCGTGTGCCCTATCTTGCCCATGCTTGTATGGAACCCATGAACGCAACCGCGTGGGTGCGGGACGGGAAATGCGATATTTGGGCGGGGACGCAAAACCCTCTCGGCACGCGAATGGTGACGGCAAAGACGCTGGAAATAGATCCTGAAAATGTCACCGTGCACACCGCCTTTATGGGCGGAGGGTTCGGGCGCCGCGCGACCCCTGACTATACTAACCAAGCCGCGCAGGTCGCCGCGAAAGCAGGGGTTCCTGTTAAACTCATCTGGTCACGCGAGGAAACGACTCAGCAGGATCATTATCGTCCATCCGTCTTGGGCCGTTTTAGAGCGGGGCTCGACGCTGAGGGGCTGCCAACGTCATGGGAAAGTACCTTTGTACACAAGATGGATCCGCCAGAGGCAAGCGCTATCTTTTACGACATTCCAAATGTGAAAGCGCAATATGCCGAAAGCCCAACCCATGTACGGCTCGGGCCCTGGCGTTCTGTGGATCATACACAACATGGTTATTTCACGGAAAGCTTTATTGATGAGCTTGCGGTAAATGCCGATATGGACGGGTATGAATTCCGCCGCAAACTACTGAAATCCAAACCGCGCCACCTCAAAGTGCTCGATACCGCTGCAAAAATGGCAGGTTGGGGCAAAAACCTTCCGGCGGGACAGGCGCAAGGTATTTCCATCACCGAAAGCTTTATGACCATTGTCGCCGAAGTCGTGACCGTGGATATGAGCGGGGGCGGACCGCGGGTATTGCATGTGGCCTGCGCCGCTGACGCAGGAATGGCGATCAATCCAGATGGATTTAAAGCGCAAATGGAAAGTGGAATCATTTACGGGCTGACGGCTGCACTCTACGGCGAAATTACGATTGCTGATGGTGCCGTCGAACAAAGTAATTTCCATGATTATTCCATGGTACGTATGGATGATGCGCCTAAAATCGATGTGGAAATCATCAGTTCTGATGCTAGTATTGGCGGGGCAGGCGAACCGGGCACGCCCCCTATTGCGCCGGCTGTTGCCAATGCCGTGTTTAAAGCAACCGGTAAACGGATAAGGCAATTGCCGCTGAGTCGTCACGACTTCGGGGCTGCGACCTAGCTTGGAGGGCCAACTGCCACAGACACCGACATGGCAAAAAGGCATGCGGATAATAATCTCAACGGCTTGTGTGCTGGCTTTTGCACTGGGTGCTGCGGCTTTTAAAGTTGGAGCCTTTTTCAATTTTGCTATGGTTTCTATCATGGCAGGCTGCTTGCTCGTACCACTCGAAAGACTGCCATATCTCATCAAAAAAGAAATTAAATGGGATTTCTGGAAGGCGCCTTTTCATATCGAAAACCGCCGATATTGGCGGCCGATATTGCTGCGCATAACGTTTTGGCTACTCTGCGCTGCGATAGTCTTCGCCGGTGTTGTAAACGCGCAATTCACGCCATCTGAATTGAGCGGAATTAAAGCGGTGGTTATGGTTGGCACGGTGTTTTTGTGTCTCTTGAGCCTTGTCCCCAAACGCGTTGGAGGAAAGCCGATGTCCATTTTTTCGGGGTTTGCCATCCCAGTCATGGCTTTCATACTGGGAGATAGCCTTTTTCCATCTCTTTCAGGAAAAAACGCGATTGCGGTAAACTCTCCCTTCGCTTCAGAGAGCTACATGTATCATGCAGGTCATAACACGATGATTAACTATCATGTAGCCTATCCATCTCAAAAATACGCTCTGGATATGACCACACTTCATTCAGATGGCACTGAAAATACTGGAGATAAAAAAAGTTTAGAGAATTTTGCTTGTTTTGGAGCAACGCTTGTTGCTCCCGTCGCAGGTGAGGTGGTCATTGTGGTGAGTGACTTGATTGATCAACCCATCGGCGGTTCTGATCCCAAAAATGCAGCGGGTAATCATATCGTGATAAAAAGCGATGAAACACATTTTGCGATGCTAGCCCATATGAAAAAGGATAGTGCAAGGGTTGCTGTGGGGGAGATTGTTAACGTCGGAAAGGAATTAGGTGCTTGCGGGAACTCTGGAAATACTACTGCACCGCACCTGCATTTTCAGATGCAAAATTTAGCCAACCCATATGACAGAGCTGTTAGAACTTACCCCATAAAATTCAATAATACGGTCCGTGTCCGACGGGGAAAGCGTGTTCAGAAAGACGGCCTATTTTATATCCGCAACGATCGGATGGTACCCAGAAACTAGCGCGGCAATAGCGGTCTGCATCATTGACGATTCGGCCAAGAAATGCCTAAACGGCGTCCTATGAAAAATTGTGTTATCATTGGCGCTTCTCATGCTGGTGCTCAGCTTTGCGTTAGCTTACGTCAGGGTGGGTGGAAGGACGGGATCACCGTTATTGGGGATGAGCCTGATTTCCCTTACCATCGTCCGCCTTTGTCCAAAGACTTTCTGTCTGGTGATAAAGAGATTGATGAGATTCTAATTCGTCCAGCCAGTGTGTATGAAACAGCAGACGTCAGGTTGAAACTAGGCACGCGCGTAGGGGCTATTGATCGTGCCGCTAAAACTATCCTGACCGAAGACGGCGAAACATTACCCTATGATAAGCTCGTCCTCGCCACAGGCGCGCGCGTCCGGCAATTACCGGTAGAAGGCGCGGATTTGGACGGCGTTTATTATTTACGCGACACAAATGACGTACGCGCAATCAAAGCAAATGTCGCGCAGGGTAATCGAGCTGTCATCATAGGCGGTGGTTATATTGGTTTGGAGACCGCAGCGAGCCTGCGAAAGCAGGGCATGGACGTTACAGTTCTAGAAGCTATGCCGCGGATTTTACAGCGCGTCACCGCGCCTGAGCTTTCAAATTTTTATAAGCGTGTGCATTCCGAAGAGGGAGTCGAAATCGTGGAAAGTGTTATGGCTTCTGCGATTAAGCGTGATGGCAATTCGCTTTCCGTTCAGACATCTTGTGACCGAAGCTACGCGGCGGATATAGTGATCGTCGGGATTGGTGTTATCCCAAATACTGAACTCGCGGAGACGGCAGGTCTGGACATTGGAAACGGTATAGAAGTGAATAGTTTTTGCCAAACATCGGATCCGGACATTTACGCTGCGGGCGATGTTACCTGGCATTATAATCCAATTTATGAGCGTCATATACGCCTTGAATCCGTGCCCAATGCTACTGAACAGGCCAAGACAGTGGCAGCGCATATAAATGGCAATCCAAAACCTTATAATAGCTTGCCCTGGTTCTGGTCAGATCAATTCGATCTCAAGTTACAAATCGCAGGGCTCTCCGAAGGATATGATGATATAATCATTCGGGGCGACATTGAGGGAAGCCGAAGCTTTGCGGCCTTTTACTTCAAGGGCGATGAAATTTTAGCTGTTGATGCGGTGAACAGTCCGCGTGAGTTCATGTTTATCAAAATGGTACTGACGAAGGGGCAGTCATTAAACAAGGCTGTTCTTTCCAACGCCGAGAGTGACTTGAAATCAGCCATAATATGATCATTGGGAGTTCATCACTTCAGAAAGTGCTTATTTTTTTGCTAAAACCCACTAACCTTGGCGTAGGTGCGGGTAAGGGCGCCTAATTCTTGTGAA
>JAHDCL010000053.1 GCA_020629875.1 Hellea sp. | reverse complement strand
ATCCATATGTGATTGTTGGCCTGTTCATCGGCGGTATGCTCCCATACCTCTTTGGTGCATGGTCTATGCAATCTGTTGGCCGTGCGGCTGGCGCCATTGTCGAAGAAGTTCGCCGTCAGTTCAAAGCTGATCCAGGCATCATGGCGGGCACATCTCGTCCTGATTATGCCAAGGCGGTTGACCTTCTGACAGGCGCAGCGATTAAAGAAATGATCAAACCATCACTTCTGCCAATCTTTGCTCCAATCGTGCTGTTCTTTGCTGTGAAATTCACAGCAGGTAATGCGGCAGCTGTTTCAGCCCTCGGCGCGATGCTTCTCGGCGTGATCGTCACAGGCCTCTTTGTAGCCCTATCGATGACAGCGGGCGGCGGAGCTTGGGACAATGCCAAGAAATATATCGAAGACGGTCACCATGGCGGTAAGGGCTCAGAAGCTCACAAAGCCTCTGTGACAGGCGATACAGTAGGCGACCCTTATAAAGACACAGCCGGTCCGGCGGTGAACCCGATGATTAAGATTACAAACATCATCGCGCTTCTATTGTTGGCGGTTCTCGCTCACTAACAAAGCCAACATCTCAGTCTTTAAGCCTCGCTTTGGCGGGGCTTTTTTATGGCAATAATCGGCACATCCCTTGCATGGCTCCTTGATTGTTAAACGGAGTGTCCCATGAATGGGTCAAATATAGTGTTGGTTTTGGCCCCTATCGCTATCCTCATAGTGTTAGGGCCTGCTTTTGAGGCCTCCACATTTCCAAATATAATCAAAGGCTCCGTCATAGGACTTTACCTAGGCATATCATTCATCGGTATTTTGAAGATGATTCAGGAAATCCGTTATTAGATTACAGCTCGCTCTATTACGCTCTTAGTTTAGGCTAATTCATATCCTGTTAAATCAAATGGGCTTATGCGGTGCTATGGAACCCATTGTGCCAATCGTAGAACCCAGCTCAGCCGCTAAGCCAGCGCGCGGGACAATTGCGGATCTGATAGCGTCTATCCTGTCTGGGTGCGCAGCAGGAGTCGCCCTCGCTTACTCCGCGCTTTTCTTTTCTCGTTTTCTGGAGAATGATACGCACCTCTGGGGTGTTGTTTCAGCTTTTTTGCTGTGCTTTGGCGTTGGGGCATTCGGATATATTCCCACGGGAATCACGAGTTATATTGCTTGGAAGAGTTATAAAGGCGGCGCCACGCAGCGCGGCCTGACAATTGCGATTATCCTCATTCTTCCCTGGATTATACTCTCAATTGCGCTACTTTTCGTGAGTGACCTTCCGAAGATCTACGCCTTACCAACCCTAATTACAGTTGCGCTCTTGGCGGCTTGGTCATTGATTTCATTACAAAAATTAGACCGCAAATAGCATCACCATCACAAGCTTGTGCAGTCCTGTGCATTGAAACTCTACCGAATATGAACTAGGTTTTCATCATACGTTCAGGGACGACGTGTTAACGAAATGCGTAATATATAGGAGACACCCCATGAAATTACGTCACCTCTTATTGGCCGCGTCCGCTGCTATGTTAGCCGCTTGTGCGACCTCTACCCCCTATCAGCCAGCATCGAAACCCGGTGGGTTTGACGGCTTCAGCCAAACGATGATTGAAAATGACCGGGCCCGCGTCACCTTTGGCGGCAACTCGCTAACGGAACGTGAAACCGTTGAAAACTACCTCTTATATCGCGCTGCTGAAATCGCGGTTGAGCGAGGGTTCGATCACTTTACCCTTGCCGAGCGCGAGACAGAGCAGAACAAGCGCGTTCGCGTATCACCAGGTCTACATAGCGGCCTATACGACCCCTATTTTGGTTACAGCTTTTACCGACCAAGATATGGCTGGAGCCGCCCATATGCCTACTCTCACTTTGGTGGTTTCTACGGACGCCGTGGAATATATGGCCGCCGAGGTTTCGGACATAGAGGTTTTGGCTTCGGTTCGGCTTTTGGCTACGACCCCTTCTTTAATGATTACGATGTTCGCGAAGTAACGAAATATCGCGCGACAGCTGAGGTTAAGTTCGGACGAGGATTAAAGCCAACGAACAAAGACAACGCCTTTAATGCCAAGGAAGTCTTACAAAATCTTGCGCCGACAATTACTTATCCTGAACAAAAAGAAGGATAATCCAGCAAGGAGAATCCTGCCAAGAAAACTTTTTTGAAGCCGCCTCAATCACAGGCGGCTTTTTTGTGATTAGACCTGTTGGTCTAATGAACCTGAATTAAATCACTTTGACCCCGTGCGTAGACAATGAAGGCCGCGACGAGGCTATTTTCCGATTTTCCGGGGGCGAAAAATAATCCATAGTTATTCCCGCACTCGCACATATCATCCCATATGTTTGCGCCGCATGGCAGGCAAACTCTGTATTTGCTCCCCCGAGAAGCCAAGTCAAATGAGCTTTACAAAGCATTTCGTTCCCGCCTTGAGCGGATGCGAGACTGGCGATTATACACACCTCATCGGCGGTAATACGCATAGTCCCGGGAGAGGAGAGCTTTATCCGGCGCTTACCCGCGTTACCCAGTTGGTAGGAAAAACTCTTCAAAGCATTGATTGCTAATTTCCCCCCCGACCCGCCGTGTTGGGACTTTACGGTGTCGTTATCTAAGGAGAATGCTCGATTGAAACCGGAGCTCAGGCACCTACAGTTTCCTTGCCCCGTCGCAATTGCGCGAAAACCCCATAGAGCGAATCCACTCCCAAATCCTAGGTCAGTGATAATTTGATCTTTTAAAAACGGGTACATTGTCATCTCTTACTTGCGAATGATTCTCAACTAATCACATTTCATAATTGAGAATGACTCGCAAGTGGTAATTGTCAATTTGACTTCAATCCAGAAAAAAATGTGGATTCCAACATTTTTCTTCTTGCAACTCATTCTCACTAGCACTAGACGGCGACTGTAATTGAGAACCATTCTCAAAAAATTTCGAAGGACGATAAAATGAAATACCCAGGAACGGATAGTGCCACATTCCGAAGACTATTAATGGGGTCAGCCCTGAGCCTATTAGCAAACGCGACAGCAATGGCTCAAACAACTGCAGATGACGAAATCATTGTAAATGGCAAATACCTTTACGCTGACCAAATCAACGCCCTCAAAAGCCCCACACCCATCATAGACGTCCCCCAGTCACTCTCTATCGTGACAGCTGATCAAATTACCAATCAAGGCTTTGATAGCGTCGGAGACATCATTAATTATGTTCCCGGTGCCAATAATTCTCAAGGCGAGGGTCATCGTGATGCCGTCGTTTTCCGAGGTGTTCGCTCAACCGCCGATTTCTTTATCGATGGTGTTCGTGATGATGTACAGTATTACCGCGGTCTCTATAATGTCGAGCAGGTCGAGATTCTTCGCGGCGCCAATGCCCTCCTCTTCGGTAGAGGCGGCACAGGCGGGCTTATTAACCGGGTCGCAAAGAAGGGCCAAATCGGAGAACAATTCACGGGTTACAAGGCATCATTAGACACATTTGGCGCTTTTGGCCTTGAGCTAGATAGCAACTTTTCGACAAGTGACAGCTCCGCCGTTCGCATAAATGCAATGTATGAAAACCTCAACAATCACAGAGACTTTTACGACGGGGAACGCATTGCGCTCAACCCGACGGCACGGATTGAACTCTCCCCCTCCTCGACAATTGATCTATCTTATGAATATGTTGACAATCAACGCTTCATTGATCGGGGCATCCCTGTCAATGACCTAGTGGCCGGCGATGGAGAGCCCATTGAGGCCTTCGAGGATATTGTGTTTGGCGACTCTGACCTGAACACTTCCGAGGTCGAAGCTCATGTCCTGCGCGCAACGCTCACGCAGAATTTCACCAATAATTTTAAAGGCGTTTTCAACGCCAGCTATAGTAACTTTGATAAGCTTTACCAAAATTTCTATGCGCAAGATCTGGTAGATCTGAATACCGTGACGTTGGATGGTTACATCGACACAACACAACGTAAAAGTTTTAACCTGTCGGGTAACCTTATTGGAGAATTCGCGACGGGCGGCATCGAGCACACAATTGTAACCGGCGCAGAATATCGGACTACCTCGAATAATAATGATCGCTTTAATCCCGTATTCAGTACGTCAGGAGGAGACCGAGAGAGCTTTTCAGTATCGCGTCCTATTGCCTTATCTGGCGGCGTTGGCACCACCGCTGGCGGCGACCCGGTCACACTGGACTTTTCTGACCCTCAAGATGCCACTGAAGCAGACGTAACCGTTTTCTCGGCTTTTGTTCAGGACGAAATTTCGCTCTCGGAAAAGTTTGATATTATCCTGGGAGCCCGCTTTGATAGCTTTGATATTGAATCTCTAAACCTTCTAACGAACGCTGAGAATTCCCGCAAAGATGAAGAGATTTCTCCTCGCCTGGGACTTGTCTTTAAACCCCAAGAGAACATTTCGCTTTACGGTAGCTTCAGCCAGAGCTTCCTGCCGCGCTCAGGTGGCCAATTTGCTTCCGTGAGTGACACAACGGCCTTACTTGAACCTGATGTTTATGAAAGTCTCGAAGCTGGACTAAAATGGGACTTCGTGCCCGGACTAAGTTTTACAGCCGCCTATTTTCAAAACGAGCAAACAATTGATGCCGCTCCAGATGGATCCCCTGAAGACCTAGAGCGCCGCGGCCTTGAGATTGACGGATTTGAATTTCAGATTGAAGGAGAACTTTCCGAACGCCTCTATATCCGCGCAGGATATGCTCACCTAAACGGGAAAACCGACTTTAACGATGCAGGTGTTGCGCAAGAATTGCCGCGTGAGCTGCCAGAGAATACCTTTTCGATTTGGAGCAACTATCAACTCACAGACAAACTCGGCCTAGGTCTCGGAGCAACTCATCAGGGCGACTCCTACATTACCGACCTGGATATCGGGAGCCCGTCAGCAACGCATCCCACCCTGCCCGCCTTCACGCGGATTGATGCGGCGGCATATTATGATGTGAATGATGACTTGCGCCTCCAAGTGAATGTTGAGAACCTTACAGATGAGCTTTACTTCCCAACCTCACACAGTACGCATCAAGTGACAGTGGGTGCCCCGCTCCACGCCCGTTTCACGGTCTCCGGTCGCTTCTAAGCGAGCAACTAGCTCTGCGGTAAGTTTTCGCAGAGCTAGGCCTTGATTTTTTGAAGGTTAACCGCGATATAGCGCCAACATCAAGCCGCGCTATGCCGCGCAGGCGTTTTTATCAAGGATTTTTCTTTATGAGTTTCACGGGTTCCACATTTAACGATCGCTTGAAAGAGCAAAAAGAAGCTAAATTAGCTATGCTCCAACGCGCGAAAGCCAAACAGCTGGACCCAGAGCAAAAAGCGAAGCTTCTTGAAGAACGAGCAAAGCGCAACGAGTTAAGGGCTCAACGCGAAGCTGAGAAGCAAGCGGCTCGTAAAGCCAAGATAGAACGTCTCGCGGCTGAGAAAGCCGAGAAAGACCGAAAAAATAAGCTTGCTCAAGAAGCTGCTCAAAAGGCCAAGATTGAGATGGAACGTGCAGCAAAGGCTCGCCGCGACGCTAAATATGCCGCCCGTAAGGCGCGAATGGGTCGCAGATAGGCATTAATCTTAAAGCTTGGTAGGTGGATTAAACTTTCCACCCCCAATGAAGAGCGGCGATACCACCCGAAAAATCATGATAACCGACGCGGGCAAAGCCTGCGTCTTTTACCATTTGGGCAAAGGCTTCTTGGCGCGGAAACTTACGAATAGATTCCACCAAATATTGATAGCTAGGCGCATCGCCAGCCAAAAGCCCCCCCAACTTGGGGATAACGTTGAAGGAATAGGCGTCATATACGGAGCGCAGGACTTTCTCTGGCGGGGTCGAAAACTCCAATATATATAAGCGCCCGCCGGGTTTTAATACTCTCAGGAAATCTCTAAGCGCCATATCTCTGTCAGTGACATTTCTGATACCGAAAGCAATCGTGATTGCATCAGCATAATTGTCTTGGAACGGAAGGCATTGCGCATTGCCGCAAATGCGGGTCAGATCCATCCCTGCATCCTTCTTTGGGTCAATCCCCGCCAATAACATTTCAGCATTGATATCACAGATATAGGCCCTCGCAGGGTCTCCCCCTCGCCTCAGCCGCACCTCATCTGCTCTTTTAATAAAGCGCCGGGCCAAATCCCCAGTGCCGCCTGCAACATCAATCAACACCTCGCCAGGCTGCGGATTGAGTTTTGTCATCGTCATGTTCTTCCAAACGCGGTGAATGCCCAAAGACATCGCATCATTCATGAGGTCATAATTCTGCGCAACAGAGTCAAAAACCCCTCGCACACGAGATTGCTTCTCCTCGACAGGAACTTCTTCAAAACCAAAATCTATCGTATTTGTCGTCATAATCGACCTCATACACACATTCTCAGATTTAGCCAGACGACAGAGCGGCACAGCTCGATAGCAACGGTTCCGCCTCCCCTTCACAAATGCGCTTCAACAGTTTAAGAGGACGCGTCACAGTTTTAGGGGAGAAAAAAACATGGCAGGTGAAAACGATAAATGGGAAATGTACGAAGATAAGCGAGGAGAACATCGCTGGCGTCGTCGTGCAACTAACGGAAACATCGTAGGGGCGTCCTGCGAAGGTTATAACCAGAAATCAGCGTGTAAGAAAAATGCGCAACGCCACGGTATGGATGGCAACCCAGATGGTCTTGGCGCAAAAGACAAATGGGAAATTTACAAGGATAAGCGCGGAGAGTTTCGCTGGCGTCGCACCGCTGTAAATGGCGAAATCACGGGTGCGGCTTCTGAGAGCTACAAAGCCAAGAAGGATGCGGTCGCCAATGCCGAACGCAACGGCATGTAAACTGAAAATATACCAGAAAAGCCGTCTGCTGCGATTTGCATCATGCAAAGCGTGCCAGGCGGCTTTTTATTTGCGAGAAAAGAATACAGCGCTCACACATTTGCTCACAGGGGTCTCTGCGCCCTATTATACGAAAAAGTTAATTCAGCGCTTGGCGGCTTATCCACACTTTGCCTCATTTACGCCGTGTTAACTTATTAACAAATCCTTTACGTCCCCCTTGCTATCCATTTGAAAAATGAGACACTTTGATATGACCGATTCTTTTAAAACCGATTCGCTACGCCGCGCGCTAATCTCAGGCATTGCTGCAATAACTTTGGCAGCCTGCGGGGGTGGCGAAAAAGCCGCCACGCCAAATGGGACAGCCCCTAGCGGTTCAAATTCCGAATACCTTGTTCCTAATGACCACGTCACCGGAAGCGCAGACGCGCCTGTAACGCTTGTGGAATATGCCTCTGTGGCCTGTGCAGGTTGCGCGGCTTGGCATCAGCAAGTCTATCCAGAATTCAAAAAGAAATATGTCGATACAGGTAAAGTCCGTTACGTCTTCCGTGAATATGTAACCGGTGTGCCTGAATATGCCGATGCAGGCTTCATGATTGCACTCTGTGCACCAGACAAGAATTATTTCAAAAACATCTCATTCCAGTTCGATCGCTTTGAAACCATTATGAAAATGGGTCAGCAGGGTAAAGCTCGCGATGCCTATATCGGAATCGCGAAATCCGCGGGATTATCCGAGGAAGAGTTCATCAGCTGCATGCAAAATCAAGAACTTCGAGACCAATACAAGGCCAAAATGCAAACGGGCATTGATCTAGGTGTCACGGCAACGCCTTCTTTCTTTATCAATGGCGAGAAGAAGAAAGTGAACACGCTTGAAAGTATTGAGGACGTGATCCTACCGCTTTTAGGTGAGCCTATTCCTGACCGGAGTGAAAAAACCGACGCCGAGAAGGCCGAGTAGTAATCATGGGCTCGCTGGCATTTAATCAGATAAAGCTGACGGGATTTAAGTCCTTTGTCGAGCCGACTGATTTTATCATTCAGCCCGGCCTTACGGGTATTGTCGGCCCTAATGGTTGCGGCAAATCCAATCTTCTGGAAGCCATTCGCTGGGTTATGGGGGCGAACTCCGCCAAAGCCATGCGGGGTTCCGCCATGGAAGATGTTATCTTTGCGGGTACCAAGCAGCGGCCTGGTCGGAATCAGGCTCATGTCACGCTAACGATTGACAACTCAGCGCGTATCGCCCCGCCTATGTTTAACGATGATGATACGCTTGAGATCACGCGTATCATCACCAAAGGCAAAGGTTCGACCTACAAGGTCAACAACAAAACTGTTCGCGCCAAGGACGTCCAACTACTCTTCGCCGATGCCAGCACGGGGGCGAACTCCCCTGCTCTGGTTCGCCAGGGTCAAATTAACGAGCTCATCGCTGCCAAGCCCTCTAATCGCCGCCGCATCCTCGAAGAAGCCGCTGGCATTTCCGGTCTGCATACGCGTCGCCACGAAGCTGAACTTCGCCTAAGGGCCGCCGAGACCAACCTTAATCGTCTAGATGACATTTTAGGCCAAATCGAAAGCCAACTACTTTCACTTCGACGACAATCGCGTCAAGCCGCGCGTTATAAGCGTCTTGCCGGTGAAATTCACGAATATAAAGCCTTACTCTGGTTAAAACGTTGGGTCTCAGCCCTTGATACATTATCAGGCTCTCAGGACGCTTTGAAAGCATGCGAAACTGCGGTGGCTGATACAGCGACCAAAGCATCTGAACTAACACGCCAAGCCGCTGAACTAAACGGCCTTTTGGATCCAAAGCGCGAGGAGCAAATTATTGCCGCTGCAGTCCTTGGCCGCCTTAACGCAGCCAAGGATGCTCTGGAACAAGACGAGCATGCGGCGAATACTGAAATCCGCAAATTAGAGAAGCAAATCGAACAGCTTGCTGCTGACCTGGCTCGCGAGACTGGGATTGTGGAAGACGCAGCGGCCGCCGAAGCTCGCTTGACTGAAGAGTTCGAAAAACTCAACGCCATTAAAGACACGAGCGCGGCCCTAGATGCAGCGGCAGATGAAGCGGAAGCGGCCATCGCGGCACGCTCGTCCCTAGAGACAGATTATAATGAGCTAACACGCCGCGCTGCAGACCAAAATGCCCGCCGGGATTCTGCCGCGCGAGAACTCTCCCAGATTGAACATCGACTGGAACGTTTGGCCAGCGAAGAGTCCGAAGCAAATGACAAACTCGCCTCTATGCAGAAAGATGGAGGCTCGACAGGAAATCTGTTTGCCGCTGGCGCGACTGACGCCCTCGCAGCCCTCGAAGCGGCCCGTGAACATGAACAAAATCTCGCCGCAAAAAAATCGGAAGCTGAAACAGCGGACCAATCCGCTCGCGAGAATTTATCTGATGCAAAGCAAGGTCTCTCAAGCCTGACGGCCGAACAGTCTGCTTTGGAGCGCGTCGTCTCCCGCGGTGCCAATGCGGATTGGCCACCAGCGCTTTCTGCGATCGACGTTAAAAAAGGTTACGAGCAAGCTCTTGCCGCGGCGCTTGGGGAAGATTTAGACGCCTCTATTGGGGGTGATGCACAACTTCGCTGGACAGGGGCGGATACACCTTCGCAAGCTTTACCTAATGGCGCTAAACCCTTGGTAGACTTCGTAAAAGCACCAAAGGAATTAGAAGCTCGCCTCTCGCAAATCGGTGTAGTGGATGCGGACGACATCGTTTCCCTTGCTCGCAACCTTGGCCCAGGTCAGCGCCTTGTCACAACAGATGGTCACGTCGCGCGGTGGGACGGTTTTGAAATTGCGGCGGGCGCCGAAACATCTGCCGCTATAAAACTAAAGCAGCAGAACCGCCTCTCTGAGCTTATGGCCGAAATAGAAGAAGCCGAAGCCTCTGTCGCGAAAGCTCAATCAACATTTGAAGCCGCGCGCGAGGCACGCAACGCCGCGAATGAAGCTGCGCGGACCGCTCGCCAAGCCCTTCCAGATCTGGAGCGCCGTGACCGCGCGGCCCAAGCAGCGCTCGCACAGTACGAAACAGATGTAGCTCGAGAATCTGCTCAAAAACGTTCACTTGAGGACCGCCTTGAAAGACTTGCTCGAGAGATAAAAGAGCTTACGGACCAGCGCGCCGCATCATTAAAACTCAACGATGAACTTGCTGGCGGCGAAGATGTCTCTGCTCAACAAGAAGAGCTCTCCGCGAAACTAGCGGAGGCGCGCGCCCGTGCTGATGAGGCCAGCGGTCAATATCGTAGCCTAAAGAACGAAGCTGAGGCCCGAGCACAACGCCTCGCCTCTGTTGAAAAAGAGCGAGCTGACTGGCGGCGGCGCTCAGAGACAGCAACGGCCCGCGTTACCTCCCTTCAGGGACGTGAAGACGCCGCTAAGCTCTCGCTCACCGCAGCGACGGACGGTCCCGATCAATTTGAAGAACGCAGAAACACGCTATTCCGCGAATTGGAAGCGGCTGAAAATCGTCGTTCGACAGCTGCCGATGTTCTCGCTCAAGCCGAGGCAGCCTTCCGCGAAACGGACCATGCCGCCCGCGCAGCTGAAACCGCCGCTGGTGAAGCGCGTGAAGCCAGAGCTGCAGCCCAAGCCCGTCAAACCGCTGCAGAGGAACGCATATCTGAAACCAAAGCTCGCATCAATGAGACCCTTGAGTGCGACCCCTCAGAACTAAAATCACACCTTGGTGAGCTTTCACCTGAGAGCGGACTTTCTGAGCACGACATCGAAAAGAAGCTAGAACGCCTTTCAAAAGAACGCGAAAAAATGGGCGGCGTAAACCTGCGCGCAGATGAAGAGGCTGTTGAGCAAGAAGAGCGCCTCGCAGCGATGAATGATGAACGTCAGGACTTGGAGGCAGCTATTGCCCGCCTACGCGAAGGCATTGACGAACTTAACTCCGAAGGTCGCCAGCGACTGCTCGCAGCTTTTGATGTTGTGAATGGCCATTTTGGCCGACTATTCACGACGCTCTTTGGCGGCGGCGAGGCCTCCCTCGCCCTTACAGAATCAGACGACCCTCTGGAAGCAGGCCTCGAGGTGATGGTTAGCCCTCCCGGGAAAAAGCTAGGATCCATGTCACTTATGTCAGGTGGGGAACAAGCCCTAACGGCAACAGCTCTGATTTTTGCGGTATTCTTGTCCAACCCTGCCCCGATTTGCGTGCTCGACGAAGTTGACGCGCCTTTGGATGATGCCAATGTTGCTCGTTATTGTAACCTTCTGGATGCCATGACCGAGCAGACAAAAACCAAGTTCATTGCCATCACCCATAATCCTGTGACGATGTCGCGTATGGATCGTCTATTTGGCGTTACCATGGCCGAGCAAGGGGTATCGCAGCTTCTCTCCATGGAACTTGGCGCTGCAGCCAAGCTCGTCGCCGCCGAATAAAAGGATTGATGCACATTTTTTGTGCAAGCCTTGAAATCGTCATCCTAAAGAGCGTTAAACGAAGGTATTTGTGGAAGCACCAGCTATGCTCCCCTCATGTCGCCTAACCCCTTATTCGATCCCGCCAAGGGACGCCTTATCGCGGTATCCAACCGCACCGCAATTGATCCGAATGCGCGTGCCGGGGGTCTGGCTGTGGCTTTGTGGGACTCGCTTGCTGAAACCAAAGGCACGTGGGTAGGCTGGAGCGGTAAGCTACGAGACTTCGCGGGGAGCAAGCTTCGGGAGACCACGGATGATGGGGTCAAATTCACATTAACGGATATCACTAAAGAACAATATGAAGGCTTCTATCTTGGATACGCAAATAGCGTTTTGTGGCCCCTCCTTCATAACCGATTGGATCTCGCCGTTTTTGATAATCATTATTTCAAAGCATATGCTGAGATAAATCTCAAATTCGCAAATATCATCGCAAGCAAAGCAAATGAAGATGATTTCATTTGGGTCCATGATTATCATTTCTTTCTACTCGCCCATGATTTACGCGCGGCAAATGTGACATCAAAAATCGGGTTCTTTCTGCACATTCCATTCCCAGCGCCAGAAATTTTCAGAGCGCTTCCAGAACATGACATCATCGGCAGAGCGCTATGCGACTATGATGTCATTGGCCTGCAAACGGAAAATGACGTTCGAAATTTTATCCGTTTTCTTATTGAGGACTTTGGGGGAGAGCCCATCAATCCGGAACAAGTCAGAGTCGAAGGCCGGTCCATCACCATACGCCATTGTCCTATTGGCATGAATGGCCCCGAGTTTGCGCAAACCGCGCGGTGCGAAGTGGCCG
Organism: Hellea sp.; assembly: GCA_020629875.1. Lineage (GTDB taxonomy): Bacteria > Pseudomonadota > Alphaproteobacteria > Caulobacterales > Maricaulaceae > Hellea. The sequence goes on along the minus strand of JAHDCL010000053.1, from coordinate 6,997 downwards.
ATCAAGCCGTAGCAAAACTCAATCGTTTTTTGGGCAAGCGACAATTGATCATTGGCGTTGACCGAATGGATTATTCCAAAGGACTCCCTCAGCGGTTTGAAGCCGTGGGACGTCTTTTTGACAACCACCCCGAAACGCATGGAGCTGTTTCCTTCACACAAATCGCCCCGCCCTCTCGCTCGATTGTGGATGAATATGCGCAATTGCGAGAACAACTCGATCAACTATCTGGCCGTATAAACGGGGACTATGGCGATCTAGACTGGATTCCAATTCGCTATTTGGCCCGTAGTTATACCCGTGAAGAAATCGCTGGCCTTTATCGGTTATCCGACGTGTGCCTAGTTACCCCGCTCCAAGACGGCATGAACCTCGTGGCAAAGGAATTCATAGCCGCCCAAGATCCAGAGGATCCAGGCGTGCTTATCCTATCTCAATTTGCAGGCGCCGCAGAGCAAATGCAGGACGCTATTATCGTGAACCCTCATGCCACCGATGAAGTAGCACAAGCCATCAAACAAGCGCTAGAGATGCCTTTATCCGAACGTAAGAAACGCTGGGAGGCTCTATACCAAAATGTGTGTGATGAAGACATAAAATGGTGGCGCGATCAGTTTTTTGCTCCCCTGAAGTCCTAATTATGAATAGAATTTCTAGCCTGACACTAAAGCCAAATATGGCTTTATTCCTCGACTTTGATGGAACTCTTGCCCCCCTCTGCGATGATCCGGATTCGGTTGGCATTTCCGCTGAGCAGTCTGCTCTATTGATGGACTGTGCAGAGCATTTAGAAGGCGCGTTGGCGATTATCAGTGGACGTGATCTACGCGACCTCGCAAAGCGGGTGCCATCAGGTCTTTGGCGGGGCGGTAATCATGGCTTATTCATCGCCGCGCCCGATAAAATCGTGCCCCCGGATTTACCCGCCATGCCCAATGCGTTGGCCACAAAGATAGATGAATTGATAAAAGATATGGAAGGCGTTTGGCTGGAACGTAAAGGTCCTGTCGGCGCTATTCATTTTCGCGCCGCCCCACAATTTGAACCAGATATATTAAAGGGAATGGATTCTATTCTCTCGCGCTTTTCGGACTATAAATCTCAGCATGGGAATATGATTGTTGAGGCCAAGCCCCTTTCTGCCGATAAAGGCGGTTTCATTCGACAGCAGATGCGGCGCCGCAGCTTTAGCGGCCGCACTCCCATTATGATTGGCGACGACACCACGGATGAAGATGCTTTCTCGGTCGTCCAAGAAATGGGCGGCAAAGCCATAAAAGTTGGTCCCGGAAACAGCGGCGCGCAGTATCGCGCAGAAACAATAACAGACGTCTATTCATTTTTAAGGAGCGGCATATGAGCAGCCTAGACCTTGGGATTATTGGCAATTCAACCATCGCAGCCCTCATTGATGAGCAGGCCCGATATCAATGGCTTTGCCTGCCGCGTCTGGATGGCGATCCGATTTTTGACGCTTTGCTAGGGGGGCGTGGAAGTTTTGGCGTCTGGATGGAAGATCTAAAATCTCGCGAACAAAGTTACGAGCCCAATACGGCAATTTTACGAACCAAGCTCACATCTGAGGACGGGAGTGTGCTGGAGATTATCGATTTTTCCCCGCATTTCGAAAGACGAGGCAGAACATTTCGCCCGACATCTTTTGTGCGCCAATTCAAAGTTATTTCGGGCGCGCCGCGCGTCCGCATAGACATCTCGCCCCAAGGCGATTGGGGGAAAACAGATCTCATACCCATTCGTGGGGTAAACCACATCAGCTATCGTCACAACAATCTCGGCTTTCGCGTAACAACGAATGCGCCTGTTTCATATTTATTGGCCGAAACCAGCTTCATCGTCGATCGCGACATCACCTTCATCTGTGGTCCAGACGAAACGGTTACTGAGGGCGTGGAGCACCTGGCGGCTGATTGGTATGAACGCACAAAAAGTTATTGGCAGCGTTGGGTTCGCAGCCTAGCCATTCCTCCTGACTGGCAAGAAGCCGTTATCCGCGCGGCTATCACGCTAAAACTTTGTGTTTATGAGGAAACCGGCGGCGTTGTCGCGGCCTTGACGACCTCAGTCCCAGAACATGAAGGCTCAATGCGCAATTGGGATTATCGCTTTTGCTGGATCCGTGATGCCTATTTTTCGGTCACCGCACTCAACCGTCTTGCATCCATGGGAAGCCTCGAGCATTACATGCGATATGTGCGAAATATTGTGGCGCACTCCAAGGGAGGACACATTCAACCCGTCTATGGCATCGGTCTTGAAGAAGACCTATCAGAAAGCCTCGTTGAAAACTTACCTGGCTATCGCGGCTTCGGACCGGTGAGAAAGGGAAATCAAGCCGCCGAACATATTCAGCATGACGTATATGGCCAAGTCGTGTTGGCAATTACACAAGCCTTTTTCGACGAACGGCTTCTCGCCAAACCAGGAATTGCAGAGTTTGAACAATTGGAACCGGTTGGCGAGCGCGCCTTCGCTGTACATGATACGCCTGACGCTGGAATATGGGAATTTCGAACCATCGCTCACGTTCACACGTCTTCTGCGATTATGTGTTGGGCGGCCTGTGATCGCCTAAGTAAAATTGCAGCACATCTTGGCTTACCCGATCGCGCTGAATATTGGGAAGAACGTGCCAGAATCATTCATAAAACGGTTTTAGACAATGCCTTTAATGATGAAATGAATGCCTTTACGGCCGCCTATCAGGGCGACAGTCTGGACGCTTCCGTTTTATTAATGGCTGAAATAGGTTTTCTGCCCGCTACTGACTCGCGTTACATCGGAACTGTTGAAGCCGTGGATCGTGATCTGCGCGAAGGCGATCACGTTTATCGCTACAAAACGGAAGATGACTTTGGAAAACCCAAGACGGCCTTCACTGCTTGCACCTTCTGGCATATTGATGCGCTCTACCGCATAGGCCGCGTTGATGAAGCAAAAAAAATGTTCACGGCCATCCTAAAGCAGCGCAATCACCTGGGCCTACTCTCCGAAGATGTTGACCCCAAAACCAGTGAGTTATGGGGTAACTTCCCTCAGACCTACTCTATGGTTGGGATTATCAACTCTGCCAACTTAATGAGCCGCAGGTGGACAGACATAATCTAACAAAATTCCGCTAAAATCAGCACAGATTGTCGCACTTAGCCTAATTAAAAGAATATGCATATATTTCAACAACTTAGAGGTTTCCCCTCGCGGTTGACTTATAGCCCCTGTCTGGCTAGGTTCCGCGCGCTTTTGGAGGGTTTTCATGTGAGGATTCTTTAGGGGCATGAGCTGGTAGTTATGTCTGATAAAAATGGAAAGTCTCCAAACCCTGATAAAGATGCTTTGCAAGCCTTTAGCGATAAGCTAGAGGCCCAAAAAAAGTCTTATCAAGAACCGGAAATATCCAATGACAAATCGGGTATGGCTCAAGGCTTGAAACATGCGAGCGAATTTAGTGCCGCCATCATAGCAGGAGGTTTCCTAGGCTATTTGGTAGACAAATTTGCTGGAAGTGGGCCTTGGGGTCTGCTTATTGGTTTAACATTTGGCTTCGGCGCAGGCGTGATGAACGTCGTCCGCGCAGCAAAACAGGGAATGGACGGCTCCGGCATTGATTTACCGCCGGAACTTGACGAGGATTAAAACAATGATCGCTGCAGGTGTTGACCCTATCTCACAGTTTGAAATAAAAAAACTGGCTGAGCTAAAAATAGGTAACTTCGATATTAGTTTTACCAACTCAGCCTTAATGATGGTTGTAACAATTGCCCTCATCGCCCTTTGGTTGCTTCTCTCTACATCCAAGAAATCACTTATTCCGGGACGCGCGCAATCTATCGCTGAAATCTCTTATGAATTTATCGCAGACATGTTGCGCTCCGCTGCCGGAAAAGACGGCATGAAGTTCTTCCCATTCGTCTTCGCGCTTTTCATCTTCATTCTCTTCGCCAATTTATTGGGAATGATCCCCTTTTTCTTCACAACAACCAGCCATATCATCGTGACTCTAACGCTCGCTTTGATGGTTTTCTTCATCGTCACGTTTTATGGAATTTGGAAGAATGGATTTGGCTTTTTAAAACTGTTTTGGCCAAGCGGCGTACCAATCGTCATCAAACCATTTGTCTGTATTCTTGAGCTCATCTCTTATATTTCGCGTCCTATCAGTCATTCTATTCGTCTGTGGGCGAATGTAATGGCGGGACACATCATGCTAAAGGTCTTCGCAGGCTTTTGTATCATGCTAGTGGGCGCTTTTGGCGTCGTCGGCGGTTCATTAGCAGGAATACTACCATTCCTCATGACCTTCGCCTTGACCCCGCTTGAATTATTGGTCTCATTTGTGCAAGCTTATGTCTTCGCATTGTTGACCTGTATCTATCTTTCGGATGCGGTACATCCGGGACACTAAACTGCAATAATAAACGCTTTTCTTAGGAGATTATCATGGAAGCAGAAGCAGCAAAATACATCGGCGCAGGCCTTGCATGTCTAGGTATGGCAGGCGCAGCTGTCGGTGTGGGAAACCTTTTCAGTAACTATCTGTCTGGTGCCCTTCGCAACCCATCAGCAGCCCAAGGTCAGTTCTCAAACCTGATTTTCGGTTTTGCGGTTACAGAAGCCATGGGTATCTTCTCATTGCTCGTCGCGATTTTGATCCTTTTCGTGGCTTAGGCCAAATCGAACTTCAACTGAAGATTAAGAAGGTATCGCAATGCTAAACGCGATTACACTTATAGGCCTTAAGCTTGCCGCCAAAAAACCTGCGGGTGATTATGGCGGTAAGGAAGCCGCGGAGGGCGTATTCCCGCCCTTTGATTCAAATTATTTTGCTACGCAGATTTTTTGGCTCTTCCTAACCTTCGCAATTCTTTACTTCTTGCTCTCCAGAGTGTTCTTGCCTCGTATCGGGCAGACCATTGAAGAGCGGAGTTCACGTATTGCGGATGATTTGGATGCGGCCTCACGCATGCAAAAAGAAGCCGAAGAAGCTGAGAAGTCCTATGAGCGTGCATTGGCCGACGCCAAAGCGAAAGCTCATAATGTGGCGGAGACAACCCGTCAGTCTGTTGACGCCGAGGTTAAAGCTGAAATGGATGCAGCGGATGCCGAAGCTGCAAAAGCAGCAGAAGCCGCTGAACTGCGGATTCGTGGTGTCCGTGAGAAAGCCATGGCGAATATTGAAGCTGTTGCCGCAGACGCGGCTCAAGCCACTGTCGAAGCCCTAACGGGTAAAAAGCCAACATTGGCGACCGTTAAAAAAGCGCTGAATTAAGGAGCGGATGATATGTATTTTGATTTCGATCCCGGCAGTGCAACACTTTGGGTCTTTTTGGCCGTTGTTCTCTTTGTGCTCGTTCTGCTCTATTATGGCGTTCACAAGAAAATTGGGGCCTCTCTCGATGAGCGGGCTGACAAAATTCGCACGGAACTCGACGAAGCCAAATCACTTCGTGAAGAAGCGCAAGCTCTTCTCGCCTCTTATCAGCGTAAGCAAAAAGAAGCCGAAGATCAGGCTGAAGAGATTGTAAAGCAAGCCCGTCACGACGCGGAAATCATGGCGGCCAATGCTCGTAAAGACCTCGCTGAGCGCTTAGAACGCCGTGCAGCGCAGGCTGAATCTAAGATTGCGACCGCGGAGGCGAAAGCTATGGCGGAAGTCAAAGCCAAAGCCGCTAATCTTGCTCTGGATGCAGCTGAAAAGCTCATTCGTACAGGTAAGTCGGCTAATCAGGCCCAGCTGGTAAAAGATGGCATCGCCCAAATGGGAAAAGTCTTGAATTAGGCTCGACGGATTTCGACGTAACTGAACTGTACAGGGTAAGGCTTTTAGATGACCATCGAAAGTCTTCCGAGAAATAACAAACGGTTCCTGGCGAACATTCAATCTCTCAGAGCCATTGCTACTCTGATGATTGTATGTTCGCATTGGCGTTCTATTGATGCCAAATATTCTGGGGACCCATCCACATTATTTGAGTATTTCGGCTTTGGAAGATTTGCAATCGACATGTTCTTTGTCGTTTCGGGCTTTATCATGGTTTATATAACCCCGCGCTCAGAAGGTAATATAAAACGGCGAATTCGCGACGCACTAAAGTTTCTATTTGCACGGTTCACGCGTATTTATCCCGTTTATTGGCTGGTTTCCGGAGCCTTGCTCCTAGTCTATTTCATTCGCCCAGAATGGGTATTCTCCTCTTCCGTCCAGCCAGATTTGGTGAAGTCTGTTTTTCTATGGCCAGATTACTCGCCCCCCCTACTCGCAGTGGCTTGGACACTGGTGCATGAATTAGAGTTTTATCTCGTATTTGCTCTAACGCTTCTACTTCCGCGAAAATTTCAGCTCATAGGACTTATCTCTTGGGCTATCATAGTATTCATTGGGGAGACTTTAGGTTGGCGACAGCTAGGCGCTGTACAAAACGTACTGTTCAGTCCGTTCTCACTAAGCTTCATAGCCGGCGCTTTTTTGGCTCACCTCTATAAGAGCCAAAAGGCCACGATTGGCAACCCATTCGTGCTCTGGTTTCTCTTTGCTCTCAGCATTCTTTGGGCGTTTTTAGTTTATCTGCATTATCAACCCTTCACATATGACAGTTTACGCAGAGTGTTACTTTATATTGTCCCTGCTATATTGTGTGTCTACTCCATGTGTGAGCTGAACAGACAGGACCACCTTCTTCCAAACTGGCTTCAGGCCATAGGAAACTGGTCCTTCATCCTTTATTTAACTCATGTCCTCACGCTTTCCGTAATCGGCAGGATTTGGAGCCGCTTCACGATGACCAACACGGCATTTGATAATGTGGCGATGTTCGGATTATCCGTCTTGGCAACAATCATTGTAGCCGCAATAAGCTACAATGTATTAGAGTTACCAATCCGGAAAATTACGAATGTTTGGCGGAAGAAATTATTCCCTTAGTTTATTCACTCCGCGGCTTCGGCGGTCTCTGTAGGCGGCGTCCAGCGTAAGACAGGCTTT
>JAHDCL010000052.1 GCA_020629875.1 Hellea sp. | reverse complement strand
GGCCTGCCGCACCGCACAGGTCACGGCATAGGCCTGGATATTCACGAATGGCCTTATTTAAACTGGGGCGATGATACAAAATTACAGCCCGGCATGTGTTTCTCGAATGAGCCGATGATATGTCTCTATGGTGAATTCGGCGTGCGCCTCGAAGATCACTTCTACATGGGCGCAGACGGCCCCGTTTGGTTTACGCAGCCGAGTAAGTCGATTGATGATCCTTTTGGGGTTATTTTAGCCAATACTTAAACTGGTTAGTTTTCCCAAAAAAGCAGACATAAGCCAAACGGCTTAAAACGCTCATAATATGCTGCTCTTTGAGAAAAGCTAATCTCTCAAAAGCAGAATTTTGGGTACGAGATTAAGATTTCAATAGTTGATTTGCTGGTAAGTTGTTTTCCTGAAATCCATGCAGGCCTTTATGAGAGAATACATACACATAATACTTATTCTGGTTCTTGGGGTTTTGATAACTCAAATTCTTGAGTGGCTATCTAAAAGAACGCCTGTTTACCATACGTTGACTTTATACAAAGAAGGAGCCGCTGAGCGCATCTCTATTTGTCATAGCACGTGGTATGACAAATCTCGCAAAGTCGTAGTTGAAACCACCTCAAAAGTAGGCAGTGATACGCTAGTTAAAAACTGGACTGAGCACCCACAAATGACAAAAGCATCTGCGAAAGTGCTTATAGACTCCATCGAAACAAATTTGCGGGATGATGGATTTAGGGAAACGATACCGTCAGATTACATTTTTATTTATGCTGAAGTTATATTTGATAAAAATTTATTAAGTAACTCACAAGAAGAACTCGGGTATTTTTGTGAGAGCCTAGAAGATTGCTTGGCCGATACATCCAACGGCTCTGTCAAGGCTTTCGATGTTTTCGATGGGCGAGTTACCTATACTTTGAAAGTCTTGGATGAACACAAGGCAAAATTGACTCTCATAGAAGATTTGAAAGACGCTAAAAACATTGGAGCACAGCTTTCAAAATTTGAAATAGTCACTGACTAACCTAATGCTTTATCACTTTATGCCTAATGGCATAATCGGCCAGCGTCTTAAAATCGCCTCAAGTAAGACAGCGAGCTAATGTCCACAGCAGCCCTACCACTCCGCGCCCACCGCATGTAAATGCGCGCCGTTTTTGCGTAGCCATGTCTTGGCTTTTTTTACGTCGTCATTAATGCTGTCGCAGACATCCCAGAAGGCTTGGCTGTGGTTCGCCTCGATCATATGGGCGCATTCATGGGCGGCGACATAATCTAGGACAAATGGCGGGGCGGAGATGAGGCGCCAGCTATAGCTGATATGCCCTTCGCCTTTGCGGGTGATACAGCTGCCCCATCGTGAGCTGGTATCTCTTACGCTGACCTTGCCGATACGTTTGCCGAGTTTTTCGGCGTAGAAATGACTGGCCGCTTCGAGCTCTTCTCTCGCCTCGCGTATCATGAAACGGCGCACGCGGCCCGGAAAGCTTTCGGCATCTGGCGCGGGCACATTTATCACGCGGCGTTCATGGTTGACCTTGGGACGCCCACGTCCCGGCGGGGAGACAAGCTCATAAAGTTCGCCGCGCATGAAAATGTGATTACCCGGCACAAAGGGCATAGGCGGCGGGAGCGCCTCGAGCTGTACATTTATCCAGTCACGTTGATCCGCCGCGAATTTTTTAGCCTTTGAGAGCGCCCGCACGCCCGGCACCACAACGCTGACTTCGCGCTCTGCGGTATTGACCTTTAGCGATATACGCCGCGCACGGTCTGAGAGCTTATAAATGATGCGCGGATCATCCTCATCTCGGAAAGGGAAAAGCGCTTTTGCATCTTTATCTACCGTGCTAGGCCTTTTGCGTGCCAAATTTGATAGGAAGCTACCCATGACTTTACTTCGCAATACCTCACTTGCTGTGATTCTCTCTACATCGTTAGTAATGGGGGCCTGCTCGAATAAGGACAAGGGTCCGTCTGCGGAAAGTTCCGCGCCGGGCGCATCTTTGGGCCTGAAAGCCCCGTCAGATAAAGTCTTCGCCAAGCATTTTGACGTACCCTCACGAAAAGTTTCTGAATCCGAAGCCAAACAGGCCTTGGGTGAGCTAAACCTGTTGGACCAAAGCGGTGACGCGCTAAGCTGGGCTAAAAGTAGCGGGAAGAACGGAAATTATAGTTACACCAATCTCTCTGCCAAAGACGATGACGGACAACTGACTATTGCTAAGGCCGAGTTGGTCGGCGTGCATATGGACGGTGATACCGCCACATTTGATCGCGCAGATTTTTCGGGCATTAAAATATATGACGAGACAGAGGACGTAACGGTAACAATGGACACCCTTTCCGTCGCGCGGCCCACGCCGGATATGGCCAAGGCGATTATTACCTCACTTCAAAACATCAAAGACCTGAATGATCTCGAGCTGGATATTGATGAAGACGATCTCGACATGGGCTTTGGCGCGCTCGGGATGAGCGGGATGAAAATCGCCTCTGAGGATGTAAACCTCTCCACCGATAGCTTGATGTGGGGAGAGGACGAAAAGACGAAACTTACCGACTTTAAAATTAAGAATGTGAATTTCAACCTGACAGAAAATGCGGATGAGCCCATGACGGGCTCGCTAAAATCATTATCTGCGACGGGCATTCGCAGCGATATATTTGATAGCTTGCCCGACCGGCGCAAGGGTCCGCTCGGCATGGTAGGCGGATTTAATCCGCTTGCGAAAATGTATAGCACCATGAAAATGGAAGATTTGAATTTTGACAGTAATTTCGTTGAAGTGACCTCGAAGGGTTTTGAAGGCAAATCCACCGAGAAAGGCGGCGTAACTACGCAGCGCTCGGTTGGTGAGCCATTTATTATCCGCCTGAAAGAAGCCCCTAATGACCGCGACGCCAAGCAGGCTTATGACATGATTAAAGAGCTGGGCTTTGACGAACTCGTTTTTCAATCCAGCCAAACGACCATTATGGATTCCAATAAGGACACCGTCGAAGTCAAAGATGGGTTTTTATCTATGAAGGATGGGTTCAAACTGTCTTATAATTACGGCGCATCAGGCGTAAAAGCCATGACAGACAAAATACAAGAATCGAGTCAAGGTAAAGCCGATATGCAAGCCGCTATTGAGAATATGAAACTCAACGGGTTCCAGATGCGCCTTGAAGACCAATCTATTGTAGAACGTGGATTAAAGCTTGCAGGTAAATTCCGCGGAGCTGACCCTGATCAAGTCAAGAAAGAGCTAAAGGTTGCCCTTACTCTTGCCCCTATGATGGCGAGCGGTCTGGAGGGTGAAATGCTGGGCGAAATGGCGAGTGCCTTTGGCGACTTTGTCGAGGATGGCGGAACGCTCTCAATCGTGATGAACCCCAAAGAGCCCATCTCGATGACAGAACTCGCCGACTATAAGCGCAGCAATCTTTCGAAATCAGATCTCGGCTTCTCCGCCAAAGCGGAGTAGCCGATTGGGCTAATCCACAAGGGTCTTGGGCGTTTTATAATATAGCTTAAGACCGTTGGCTGTAGACATAGAATCTGACTGCGTGTTCAGCATTGTGCGCATGCGGTCGAGTATCAGCGTATCAATCGTGATGATAATTCCCGTCACATAGGTCGCAAACTCACCCGAAACCCCGTGGCTGGTGAGTAGCTCTTGAATAAGAACAATAGATGAGCTTGGCACGCCCGCCGCAGAGGTCGCATAAACCAAGGATTGGAAGGCGACGACAAGACGGTCGCTTAGCGTCACATCCACGCCATAAGCCTGCATGCCGTAAAGCGAGATGAGCGTCAGCCCCATCAAGGTGCCTACCATATTGATGGTGGCGCCAACCGTATAGAAGGGCGTTGCTTCATCTGCGTCAGCGCCAAGTTGATCACAGGCAATGCGGGTCGCCGGCAAGGTCGCCATAGATGAACTCGTAGCGATAGCAACAACAGCTTGGGGAATGAGTGCGCGACCCATAAAGCTCAGGCCGTGACCAAGAATACGTGACGTAATGGCGACCATAAGGACCCAGACGACCGCCATCGAACCAACATAGACAGGTAATATTTTTGCTAGCTTCGCCAAAGTTTCAATGCCGCCGGGGCGATTTAGGGCCAGTGTTAGCGAGCCAAAAACCGCCAAAGGAATGGTTATCCAGAGGAATTTAATAAAGCCTTTGATAAAAAGATCAGAGACAATATCTGCCTGCTGACCAATGCCCGGATGTTGGGCTTCGAGCCGTTTCAAGGCACGCCCCAACAATATTCCGGCATAAATAGAAATCATCAGCGGGCTGGTCACAACCCCGTATATCTTCTTTAGAAAAGGAATGGGTTCGATCGTTTTTGTCTCCGCAAGGCCTAAGTCGCTTGGGCTATCAAAAACATCGATTGGGAAAAGCGTATGTGCCGCGACAGCGACAAACACGCCAATCAGTGAGAAGCCGATGAAGAAGCCTAAAACTCGGGCAAATTTCGCGCCCATCCCGCCGCGTGAAATCGCAATTGACGCGCCAATAGAGAGAATAATCAACGCATACATAACGGGCTTAAGCGGGACGAAAAGCGCATCTTTTGCCAGGCCTGCTATGGACTTTGTGAGGTAAGTGTCGCCCATTTTTAGAGGCTCTACTAAGCCTGAGAGACCTATCGACCAAAATAGGAACGCCAAAGCAGCGGCTATTGCCACTAAAAACAAAAGTGGAATATTGTAATATCTAGTCATCATAATGACGTCCCCAGTCTGATTTTTTATTTTATGAGTGCTGTGTCCCACATAATGGGACACACGCCAATGAAAATACGCGGATTACTCTCCGTCTTTTAGCTTTTGCATTAAATATGTATGCTGCAACGCCAATCGCTTAGCTGTCTCCTTAAGGTTCGCCGCCGCGCTATGGCCCCCATCGATATTTTCATAATAAAGGAAATCATGGCCTTGGTCTTCCATCCGCTTGGCGACTTTGCGAGCGTGGCCAGGATGCACGCGATCATCCTTGGTCGAGGTGATAAAGAAGACTTCGGGATAATCGGCCTCGGGGTCAATATTGTGATAGGGCGAGATGGAGCGGAGGAATTTCCCCTCTACCGCATCCTCAGGATCACCATACTCTCCGACCCAAGATGCGCCGGCCAAAAGCTTATGGTAACGCATCATATCAAGGAGCGGCACAGCACAGATAACAGCATTGAACAAATCAGGGCGCTGCGTAAACATGACCCCCATCAAAAGCCCGCCATTGGATCCGCCTTCAATCCCTAAGTTCTTAGGAGACGTGATCCCTTTTTCGACAATATCTTCAGCCACGGAAATAAAGTCATCATAAATCCGCTGGCGTTCAGTTTTCAGGCCCGCTTGATGCCATTTCGGTCCATATTCCCCGCCCCCGCGAATATTAGCGAGTACATAGACTCCGCCGCGCTCAAGCCATAGTTTACCGCGCGTCGCTGAGTAGCTTGGGTTCAAAGAAATTTCAAAACCGCCATAGCCATACAGCAAAGTCGGGTTAGTCCCGTCCATCTTGGTTTCTTTGCCGCGCACAACGAAATAAGGGACTTTCGTTCCGTCCGTAGAGGTCGCAAAGAACTGTTCGCTCACCATGCTATCCGCGTCAAACCAAGCCGGTAAAGATTTTGCCGCCGCTTTATCGCCCGTCTGTGTATTATAGGTCCAAAGCGTATCAGGGGTCAGGAAGCTCTCGGAACTAATGAATGCGACATCTTCTTTATCATTGGTTGCGCCAATGTTTACGGTTCCGTTGGCGGGAAAATCAAGTTTGTCTGATGTCCACTTTTCGCCGTCCCAGTCAAAAGCATAGGCCGCACTGGTGACGTCACGAGAGATTGAGAGCAGCACTTTTGACTTTGTCGCGCCAGCTCCGTTCAGCGAAGATTTTTCATCAGGGCTAAAGACCGTATATGTCTTTTCAATTGTCCCATCTTTCATAAAGTCATGAATGTCAAAACTGACTAAATCACCAGACTTATGACCTCGCCAATCTTCGTTAAGTTGCATGAGGATCTGATCTTTAAAGCTCCCATACATGGCTACTTTTTCAGGGATAGGTAATTTAACGCCTTCAGCGACTTTATCACCCTCACGAGGGAACCAAATATAGTCGGAGGTGTAAAAGGTTTTAGAACGGGCGATCAAGATTTCGCGGGTTCCGTCCGCAAGTTCCATCGTGCCGGCCCAGTAACCAACATCGGCCTGCTCACCTTCGCCAATCAGCGTCGCTGATGAAAGCGGCGTGCCGCGTTTCCACAGCTTTGCCAATCTTGGATAGCCCGAATCCGTCATCGTGTTATCACCAAAATCAACACCAACAACGACTGTATCCTCATCAACCCAATCAATGGTGCCTTTGGACTCTTCAGTGACAAAGCCACCTTCGACAAAAGTTTTTGTTTTGGCATTAAACTCTCGCCGAACAACGGCATCTTTGCCGCCATCGGACAGGTTCACAATGCAAAGTTCATAATCCGGTGCTAGGCAATTATTGCCTTTATAGACCCAATTTTTATCCTCATCTTTAGACAATTTATCAAAGTCGAGAACAGTTTCCCACTCCGTGCTATCGGATAAATAACTTTCCAATGTCGACTTGCGCCAGATACCGCGCACGTGAGTTTCGTCTTGCCAAAAATTATGAACTTCCCCGCCGCGATAAGACACATAAGGAATTTTGTCTTTGCTTTGCAAAATTTCTAAGGCTTCTGCTTCCATAGCCTTAAAACGCGGATCGGCCATCAAGCGTTCAAGAGAGCGCTTGTTCCAAGACTTGACCTCTGTGAGGGCCTTGTCTCCCAAAACCTCCTCAAGGTAGAGATGGTCGGCATCGGTTTGACCCGCAGTTGTGTATTCAATCATTTCGCTTGTTGTTTCTTTCATTTTCTTGGCTGTCGCCGTGACATTCTCTTTGGTCTCATCAGCTATTTTACCAGCTGTACTGTCCGCCTGACCACAGGCTGATAATAAAGCGGATGTGCCCAGGAAGAGTAGAGTCTTGAATTTGGATATAGGCATTTTCGTCTCCTTTTTATTTATTCTCGCAGTCATGTTTTTCTTCCGAATATTGCGGAGTTTAAATACATAAGCAAGGCTTTGCATATGGCAGGCGCTGGCCTATATGCCACCTATGAGATTTTTGATTATGAATGGTGCAGGGAATCGCTTCGCAGTTTTTGACGCGCGTCAAGAGAGCAGCTTTGCTTTGTCCGAAGAAAAAGTGAAAGCTATCTGTAAGCCTGGCTCCTCTGTGATGGGAGAAAAGGGCGCGGACCAGCTTATTATTATTCGGGCGCCTAAATCTGCCGGCGCCGATGCCTTTATGGAAATCTGGAACCAAAAAGGTTTCGAGGTCGATGCCTGCGGAAACGCTACCCGCTGTATCGCATGGCTTTATATGCGTGAGGCGAACGTTGACTCTATGGTTCTGGAAACCAATGCAGGTCTCTTGCTATGCGCTATGGCAGGCAAGAACCAAGTCGCCGTAGATATGGGGCAACCCAAGCTTGAATGGAATCAAATCCCGCTCAAAGAAGTTATGCATACCCATCATGTTGATGTGAAACTTGGCCCGATTGATAATCCCGTGCTTAATAATCCCGGCGCGGTGAATATGGGCAACCCCCATTGCGTCTTTTTCGTTGAGGATTTCGTTACGGCCAAGCCCGAAAAAGTCGGCCCGATGATTGAGTTTCACCCCCTGTTCCCAGAGCAAGTCAATGTCGGCTTTGCCAAGGTTGAAGGCAAAGGTAAAATCCGCCTGAAAGTTTGGGAACGCGGCGTGGGCATGACGCTAGCTTGCGGGACAGGCGCTTGCGCCGCCGTCGTCGCGGCCGTCCGGCAAAAACGCACGGACCGCAAAGTCGAAGTCGAAGTTGATGGCGGAACATTATTCATCGAATGGCGCGAAGGCGATGACCACGTGATTATGACAGGTCCGGTTGAACTTGAAAGCGAAGGCTCTATTTAGCTGCAATAATCATGTCTTGAAGATCATAAACACTTTCAGGACGTCCCCATTTGCCGTGTTCAATATCTTCAATTTTCAAGCCGAATTTTTCATAGACCCCCCGCACCCAATCTAAATCAAAAGCGATGGCCGCTTCGGGATTTGATTTGACCGTAGTGCGGCTAACCTCATCCACTTCATATGCAAAATTCATCACGGGGTGTTGGCTCTGGCGCGAAATCTCATCAAGTAAAAACCATGTTACAAGGCATTTCCCACCAGGTTTTAAGACACGCGCGATTTCCGAGAGATAATTTTCAAGATCACCTTTGAACATATGGGTAAAAACAGATGTGAGGAAAATCCGGTCAAAGCTATTTTTCTCAAATGGGAAGCGAAACTCTTTGGCGGCGACTGTTCCTGTCTTATTATATCGCGCATTAAAGACATCGGCGTGGTGAAAAGTGAAATTCGGAACATCTTTATATTGGTCCTGACACCACTCAATTCCCGACTTATCAATATCGAACCCTTCATAGCGGCCCTTGAGAAAATCTATCATAGGCCGCGCCATACGCCCTTGGCCGCAACCGACATCCAGCACATCCATTTCGGGTGTCAAGCCATGCCGCTTTAACGTGCCAAAAAAGGCATCGCCCACTGCGATGAAATCCCCGCCGCCAATAAAGGTTTTACGCTTGGGCGGAACGCGAGCCTCAGAATTACCGCTCGTCACATCCTGCCATGCATAGCCGAGCCATTTCAGGCGCGTTCGTAGCGGCAAAGGCACAATTTGTTTGAGGCGGCGTAACATGAAGCGCGTCTTAGCTTTGGCAGCAGACCTTGACCAGCGATATTATAAGGACCACATAGCGCCCATGTCCGAAACGACAAAAAAAGATGCGGAAATAATAACGCTAGGCTGCCGCCTTAACGCCTATGAAAGTGACGTGATGCGCGGCCATGCGCGGGATGCCGGCCTAAAGAATACGGTTATCATAAATACCTGCGCGGTCACCAATGAGGCTGTGCGTGGCTCGCGCTATGCGGTGCGCAAAGCCAAGAAAGATAATCCTGCGGCCAGCATCGTGGTGACGGGCTGCGCGGCGCAAATCGACCCGAAAGCCTTTGCCGATATGCCCGAAGTCGACCGCGTTATCGGCAATGCCGAAAAAATGCTGGCCGCTAATTTTGAACCCGAAGCGCTGCTTGGCGGGGAGCCAATTAAAGTCAATGACATCATGTCGGTTAAGGAAAATGCACCGCAACTCATTAGCGGCGGTAATCGTGAGCTTACAAAATCACAAAGCCGCACGCGCGCCTTTTTACAAGTTCAAAATGGTTGTGACCATCGATGCACCTTTTGCATCATACCTTTTGGACGTGGACAAGCCCGCTCGACCCCCGCAGGCGAAGTTGTCGCCCATGTGAAATCATTGGTCCAGCAAGGCTATAAAGAAGTCGTGCTGACGGGTGTGGATTTATCAAGCTGGGGCGGTGACCTCCCCGGACAGCCCCCACTGGGCGACCTCGTCCGACGCGTCTTAAAACTTGTCCCTGACCTACCCCGCCTGCGCCTGTCATCTATAGACCCTGCGGAAATAGACCCCGCTCTCTTTGAAGCATTGACGACGGAAACGCGCATGACACCTTACCTGCACCTGTCCCTGCAGGCGGGCGACAACATGATATTAAAACGTATGAAGCGCCGCCATAGCAGGGAGGATGCAATTACGCTTTGCGCCAAATTAAAAGCTGCGCGGCCTGAATTTACTTTTGGGGCCGACATCATCGCGGGCTTTCCGACAGAAGATGATGATATGTTTGAAAATTCAAGGCGCATTATTTCTGAGATCGGCATCCCTTGGCTACATATTTTTCCCTATTCCGCTCGTGAAGGCACACCCGCCGCGAAAATGCCGCCCATTGACGGCAAAACTATTAAGGTGCGGGCGAAAATTCTCCGCGACGAAGGCGCAGCGATTAAAAAGGCACATATTAGGTCTCGCAAAGGTGACATAGATATCGCTCTATTTGAGGAGACTGGCCTTGGACGGCTGCCCGATTTTACCCTGGTAAAGGTGGACAATCCGCCCAAAGCGGGTAGCCTTGCAAAAATCGAAATTACCGGCGTTGACGGTGAGAACGCAATAGGACTGTTAATTTAGTGGCTGAAGAAAAGAAAAAGAAACGCGGCTTTCTTTCCAAACTTGGATTTAAATCCAAGGATGAGAAGCTCGCCGAAGCGGCGGCGGAAAAAGCCGCGCAACAAAAACTTGTCGATGAACAAATGGCTGCGCGCATGGCCGCGATTAACGCCGCCGCCTTAAAGTCCGCACGCGAGCAGGACGAAGCAGATTCGGGCGCAACGATAGATGCCGAAGAACAAGCGCGCATCGAGGCAGAAGAAAAACGCCAAGCCGAAATTCAAGCCGCCAAAGACGTTGAACGCGCCAAACAACTCGCAGAAGAGAAGGCCCGCAAAGAGGAGCAGGCTAAGCTCGCCGCTGAGGCTGAAGCCAAACGAGCAGAGGAGGCCAAAGCTCGCGCCGAAGAACTAGCGCGATTAGAAACAGAGGCCAAAGCCAAAGCCGCAGAGGAAGCCAAAGCCCGGGCCGAGGAAGAAGCAAGATTAAAGACCGAACAAGACAAAGCGCTCGCCGAAGCCAAGGCTAAAGCTGAAGAAGAGGCTAAGGCCCGCGCCGAGGAAGAAGCTCGGATTAAGGCTGAGGAGGCCGAAGCCCTTGCAAAGGCCGCTTCAGAGGCAGAGGCCGCGAAACTAAGAGCCAAGCAAGAAGCAGAAGCGCAGGCTCGCGCCGAGGAAGAAGCCCGCCTTAAGGCCGAAGAAGAGACGCGTATTGCCGAAGCGCAAGCGAGAGCAGAAGCAGAAGCCAAGGCCCGTGCGGAGGAAGAGGAACGCCGCCTCGCCGAGGAAACGAAGCGCCTCGCCGATGAACAGGCCGCCGCCGAAAAGGCCGAATCTGAACGCTTAGAGGCCGAGGCCCTTGCAGCCGAGAAAGCCCAAGAGAAGCGCCTGCGCGACGAAGCTCTCGAAGCCGAACGCCGCGCCAAGGTCGCCGCTCAGGCCGCGGAACGCGAAGCCGCTGAGCGAGACGCGCGCGAACAGCTTGAAGCTGAGCGCGAGGCGAAACGCCTCCAAGACCTTATCGATCAGGGCATCGATCCGGATGCCGAAACAGATACGCTGGCCGAAGGTGGATTTCTCACCCGTATTACCAAAGGTTTGTCCAAATCCACATCACGTATGACCGAACAGGTCTCGGCTGTTTTCACCAAACGAACCCTCGATGATGATGCGCTCCAAGACTTGGAGGACATCCTCATCACTTCCGACTTTGGCGTCGGTCCCGCCTCCAAAGTCAGCGCGCTACTGGCCAAAGATAAATTCGACAAGCAAGTGACGGATATGGAAGTCAAAATCGCGCTTGCCGATGTAATTTCCGACATTCTAACACCACTAGAAAAACCCATTGTTCTGACGTCAACGAAACCGCAAATCATGCTGTTTGTCGGGGTGAATGGATCCGGCAAAACCACGACCCTTGGTAAGCTTGCAAAACGCTATCATGACCAAGGCAAAAAAGTCATGATTGCGGCTGGCGACACTTTCCGCGCCGCCGCCGTTGAGCAACTAACCGTTTGGAGCGAACGTGCGGGGGCGAAGATAGTCTCAGGAAAAATTGGATCGGATGCAGCCGGCCTTGTCTATGATGCTATTGAACAAGCCAAAGCCGAAGAGGTTGATATCTTGATGATTGACACGGCGGGCCGCTTGCAGAACCGCACTGAACTCATGGATGAGCTCGCCAAAGTCGTGCGGGTAATCAAAAAACAAGACCCCTCTGCCCCGCATCATTCAATTCTCGTTCTCGATGCAACAGTGGGCCAAAACGCCCTCATGCAAACAGAGGCCTTTAAAGAGACAGCGGGCGTGACAGGCCTCATCATGACCAAGTTGGACGGCACGGCTAAAGGCGGTGTGCTCGTCGCCCTATCTGATAAACATAAACTTCCCATCCATGCCATCGGTATAGGCGAACGGATTGAAGACCTAGAAAACTTCTCCGCACCCGTTTTTGCCGCTGCGCTTAGTGGCGTGGCCGATGCGATGATTGAGAGTTAACTTCTTGCCTTAGAGCGTCTCCTGATGCACACCGCGTGACATGACTGACGAAACACAGACCCCAGCGAAAAAACCTAATAATTTCTGGATCGATTTTGGTCCGTTATTGGTTTTTTTCATTTCTTTTCAGTATTTTAAACGTAGCCAACCTGATCAAGCCATGCTCTGGGCGGCAGGTATTTTTGCGGTTGTTGCGGTAATCGCACTATTAATTGGTTGGTTGAAATATAAGCACCTGTCAAAAATGCTTATTTTCTCAACCGCTATTATTGTCCTCACCGCCGCTCTTGCAATTTGGTCGGGGAATAAAACGATATTTTACATGAAGCCCACTGTTATCAATATCCTCTTTGGACTAGCCGTCATTGGCGGCGTTTTTCTCAAGAAGAACATGATTAAAATGATGATGGGCGAAGCGATTGAACTTCCCGATGCCAAATGGGACACGTTGGCTTTCCGATGGGGGATATTCTTTTTCGCAATGGCCGCGCTCAACGAATTGATCTGGCGAACGCAAACAGAAGAGTTTTGGGCAACTTTTAAAGTCTTTGGTTTTTTACCTCTGACCTTTGTTTTCACCCTAACCCAGCTGCCTTTTATTCAAAAATACGGAACTATGCGCGGCTAGTCTGAACGGGGCATTGGTAAATGCCAATGCTTGCAAGCCATGCCGATGACGTCGACTTCTGATGCGTGATATTCACCATCGACTTTAGCGATTGCATAGATCGCTGCCAATATTTCCTTGCGATGGGGTGACTCCCCGATAGCCAAGATGTGCCGAAGAATAACTGTGTGCGCGTCTGCTTCCTTAACCCAAGCCTGGATTTCATCGCGATGGACGACAAACCAATCAAAGGCCATTTTTTTCGAAAAAAGCATCTCGGGTGTAATCACCTCTTTTAGTTTGAGAGATTGCTCAACAAACATATCTACTTCTTCTTTGTAAACACGATTATCTATGATGACCGCTACGCTCAGCAGCGTTAAAATATGTGTCCATTGCCGTGTATCCACGCGCGATTCCCTCTTTGCCCTATGCGCCCTTCTTATTGGACAGAAGGATGTCATGCACAAATGAACCCAAGATGAATATTTTGAGTTAATTAGTTAACGGGGATCCCGGGCATCTGATTTTACTCGGCGGCAACCTTCCAGCTTTCCAGTTCTACGGCATCGACTGTCTCGAAGTCCAAATTCAAAGTGAAGGATGTCCCGACATTCGGCTCGCTCTCAAAGGAAAGTTGCCCGCCCATCATCTCGGCAAGCCCCCTCGCGATGGTTAGGCCCAGCCCGGTTCCACCATGGCGCCGCTTAATCGAACCGTCTTCTTGGGTAAACCTTTCGAAAATCCGCTCCTTATATTCTGGCGATATTCCTTTGCCCGTATCGGTAAGAATGAAGGTTAAAGAGGCTAATCCAGCTGAGTTTTTGGTATTTTTAACAAGCAATTCGACAACACCCTCCTCAGTAAACTTGATCGCATTATCCAATAAGGCGCAAATAATTTGAGCGGTTCTAGCTTTGTCTCCAACAATTACAGCAGGCACATCCGGAGCCATACGAGCCTTAAAAACAAGACCTTTGGATTTCGCGGCTTCTGCATAAGGTTTAATCGAATCCCTTAGGGTTTGGCTGATATTGAAGGGTGAGCTGTCCAAAGTTACGCGGCCCGCTTCTAATTGTGAAAAGAGGAGCACATTGCCGATGATTGTTTGCAGGTCACGCCCTGAATTGCGGATCACAGCTGTCAGCTCTCTTTGTTCCTCATCCAAGACTGTCTCTTCCAGGACATCATTCATCCCAATTATCCCATTCATCGGCGTGCAAAGCTCATGGCTCATTGTCGCCAAAAAGTCGGTTTTAGCGCGGTCCGAGGCTTTTGCTTCTAAAATACCCGCCTCTAACTCTCCGAAGGCCTCATGCATGTTTTTGGAAAAAAAGGCGCCCACCATGGTAATCAAAATCGTCGCGAGGCTCGCTTGGACGGCCCGTTGAAAGTTTCGGTCCGCGAATTTATCAACATCGAAGATGGGTGTGTAACTATAATTTGAGCTCACCCACCAAAGAAACCAAATGGCGATGAAGGAAAACACGCCAAATGCTAGAGTCGCGCGCCACCCACAAATAAACCCATTCACAATCACACCCAGAACAAAAAACGGAATGAGAGCGGAATTAATCCCAGTATTTTGATTAAGAGCTGAGGAGAGCGTCCCCGCAACAATCAAGAAAGAATAGACCAAAGCATAAAGCGGAAAGCGTTTGCTGGTGCGCAAGCATAAAATTGTTAGGGCGACCAGAGCACAAGCCGTCAGCGAGATTAGGTGATCAAATGTGACCCCCCCATAAGAATAATACATGGTTATGAGATTGATGACCTGAGTGGCAATAAATGCCATTCCCATCATGTAGACAGCGCGTGCGCGCATTAGCTCGCTCTTTGTCGCCAGCGGATCGATGCGCAAGAATTGCTCTAATTTGTGAAAAAAAGTTATCATCGAGCAACATGTAAACAGACAAAGTTAATAGGAGGGAAACTCAAAAGTTAATGGGTGTTAACCTCACCTTAAAATGACCTTAACCACATTGCGTCAAAACACTGGTTTGGTCTTGGAAATTAGCTTAACCGGCCCTCATCAAGCGGTGGGTCTTAGTGGGAAGTATTATTATGGGGCTGACATCAGAAGGCACGGGTTTTCCGCGCGTTGACGCGGTGATTGCCTCTGTTGAACAGACAGGAGACTGGGGCACGGCCAGAACTGCCAGTGAGTGCTACCTCTATCAGGTCAGCTCAGCAATGAACCTCAATGTCTTCGAACCTTTTACAGCTGAACAGACGGCCCTGAATGACTATCTCGCCAGACGGCATGCCGGCAAAAGGCTTTGTGACTATGCGTGGCGACTTTACGCACAATCTGTCACATAAGACTTCTTTATAATTGAACCTAAGCGTAGCGGTGCTATAAGCCACCGAAATTACGAAAAGAGGATTACCATGGCATCTTTGGACAGCTTTAATTGCGAACGCGAGATAAAGGTTCGCGGAGGAACTTACACCTATTACGATCTTGGCGAAGCCGAGAAAAACGGCCTAACAGGCATTTCAAAGCTTCCACGCTCATTGAAAGTTTTGCTCGAAAATTTGCTGCGTCATGAAGACGGAACAACCGTCAAAAAAGAAGACATTCAAGCCATGGCAGATTGGCTGAAGACCAAGACTTCAACGCATGAAATTGCTTACCGTCCAGCGCGCGTTTTGATGCAAGACTTCACAGGCGTTCCAGCCGTTGTTGACTTGGCGGCCATGCGCGATGCCATGGTGAACCTAGGTGGTGATGCCAATGCGATTAACCCGCTAAACCCTGTTCACCTTGTTATCGACCACTCTGTGATGGTTGACTATTACGGCACGAAAACTGCCTTCAAGAAGAACGTTGAGCGTGAGTATGAGCGCAATGGCGAACGTTATGACTTCCTAAAGTGGGGCCAAGAAGCCTTCGATAACTTCGCAGTTGTTCCTCCGGGAACAGGTATCTGTCACCAAGTGAACCTAGAGAACCTCGCGCAAACTGTTTGGACAAAAACAGCTGACGGCAAAACATATGCCTTCCCAGATACGCTTGTCGGAACAGACTCGCACACGACCATGATTAACGGTCTATCAGTTCTCGGCTGGGGCGTTGGCGGTATCGAAGCCGAAGCTGCGATGCTCGGCCAACCAATTTCCATGCTTATCCCTGAAGTTGTCGGCTTTGAGCTCTCAGGGAAACTCCCAGAAGGCGCGACGGCGACCGACCTCGTTCTACGCGTTGTTGAAATGCTCCGCGAAAAGGGTGTTGTTGGCAAATTTGTTGAATTCTTCGGACCTGGCCTTGATCACCTCTCACTCGAAGACCAAGCCACCCTCGCCAATATGGCGCCTGAATATGGCGCGACATGTGGTTTCTTCCCGGTTGATCAAGACACACTGAAATACCTCGACGCAACAGGCCGTGATAAGCAGCGCATCGAGCTAGTTGAAGCCTACGCCAAGCAGCAAGGCCTGTGGCGCGATGGCTCAACGCCAGAATATACCGATACAATCTCTCTGGATGTTTCAACAGTGATGCCGGCCATCTCTGGCCCGAAACGTCCACAGGATCGTTTTGACCTGAAAGGCGCTAATCGTCATTTCGCTAAAATCCTGCGTGATGAATATGGCAAGACACCGACAGGTGACAGTGCGGTACAAGTCAAGGGCCGCGACTTTAGCGTCGATCATGGTGATGTTTTCATCGCCGCGATCACGTCGTGTACCAACACATCTAACCCGTCGGTTATGATGGCGGCTGGTCTCGTCGCGGAAAAAGCCAATAAGCTTGGCCTTACCGTTAAGCCTTGGGTTAAAACTTCGCTCGCGCCGGGTTCACAGGTTGTGGGTGAGTACCTTGAGAAATCTAAACTCCAGACAGAACTGAACCAACTCGGTTTTGACGTTGTCGGCTATGGCTGTACGACCTGTATCGGTAACTCGGGACCACTCGCGCCGGAACTTGCAGAAGCCATCGCCGAAGGCGACCTTGTGTCTTGCTCTGTACTCTCTGGTAACCGTAACTTTGAAGGCCGCATCGGCCCAGATATTAAAGCCAACTTCCTCGCTTCGCCGCCGCTTGTCGTGGCATATGCACTGGCGGGGTCTCTCCATCATGACTTTGATGCAGATCCTCTGGGCGTCGATAAAGACGGAAATGACGTTTACCTTAAAGACATCTGGCCGAGTTCAAAAGAAATCGCAGATGTCGTGCGCAAGGTTATCACGCGTAAGATGTTCGTTGAGCGTTATGCCGAGGTCTTTAAAGGCGATAAAGAATGGCAGAAGATTAAAGTCACGGGCGGCGAGACCTATAATTGGGCACCGGGCTCAACATATGTCCGCAATCCTCCTTACTTCGAGGGCATGACAACTACGCCTGATCCTGTTGAAGATGTTAAGAATGCCAATATCCTAGCGCTTCTTGGCGACTCAATCACGACGGACCACATCAGCCCGGCTGGCGCTATCAAGCATGATGGCCCTGCTGGAGAGTATCTCTCCGCGCACCAAGTGCCGAAGAATGAATTCAACTCATTCGGCTCTCGACGTGGTAACCACGAAGTCATGATGCGCGGCACATTTGCCAATATTCGTATCAAAAACCTCATGGCACCCGGCACAGAAGGCGGCGTAACAAAATATGTTCCATCTGGTGAAGTCATGAGCATCTTTGACGCCGCCGAGAAATATGCCGCTGATGATAAAGATCTCGTTGTCTTTGCAGGCGGTCTCTATGGTAACGGCTCATCACGTGACTGGGCTGCCAAAGGGACAATCCTTTTGGGTGTTAAAGCCGTGATAGCACAAAGCTTCGAGCGTATTCACCGCTCTAACCTGATCGGTATGGGTGTCTTACCTCTTGAATTCCAAGAAGGCGATAGCTGGCAGAAACTTGGCCTCAAAGGCTCTGAAACAGTTTCCATTGCCAATATTGACAATCTGGAGCCACGCGGAACGCTCGATGTTAAGATCGACTTCCCGGATGGGTCTTCAAAAACCATTACCGCTAATGTGCGTATCGACACAGATAACGAGCATGAATATTACAAAAATGGTGGTATTCTGCACTACGTCTTGCGCAACCTCGCGCGCGAGGCTGAAGCTGCATAGGCTTAAGCAAAAAATAAAATTAGAAGCCTCGATGTCATTCATCGGGGCTTTTATTTTGGGATAAGAGTGATCGCTCTTCCCGCATAAAAAAAGGCGACTCCGAAGAGCCGCCTTTAAGAATCCGAACGGGGCGCATTGTTCGGATCTATCTTTAAGATCAGAATTAGTAACTCCGAATTGCGCCATTTTGCCAATAGGTTCTTCCTGTTGAAGGATCACGGTAGAAATAGCGGCCAGCTTGCTGATCATAAATCAGCTCTTGGCCCTCTGCCCCTTGGCGGATGCGCGTGGGCTCGCCGACAGTTTTGTCCTTTTGGTTTCCGGCATAAGCGCCGCCCGCGCCGCCAACTACCGCGCCAATCGCTGCGCCCGTGCTCGCATCGCCAGAACCCGTATTATTCCCAATAATAGCCCCGACGACAGCGCCCGTTGCGGCGCCAATAGCCGCACCTTTTTCGGTGTTACCCGTTGTTGTACAGGCCGAAAGGCCAACCAGACTCAGGGTAGTTGCAGTTAATATAATAGTCTTTTTCATTTGGCCCTCCTTTGGCCTTAAGCAAAGCTTTGCGCTTTGATTGCGCGAGGCTGATATTCAAATGTGGCGCAAATGTGCCCTATTCGGTGACAATTTTGTTAGTATAAATCCGGCCATTATGCTCAAAGGTGTAGGTATCAACTGTCTCATAATTAACTGTCGCATCGTATAATTCATCCTCTGAAACAAAGTGGTTATAGAAGATCTGACCATCCTCACTTTCCACAGGAACGAGATCAGAGCTCGCAGCGGAAGCCAAAACTTGCGTGTTTTGCACCTCTGTTTTTGTAACTTTTGGCTCCGATGGTGTTTCCGCCATCACGGTCGATGCGTAAAGGATGACACCTGTTACGCCAAGAATAGTAGTTGTCTTTAATGTAGACATAAGAACCTCCATAAATCTGTAATGTGAAAGATAAACGCCGCTTGGGCGGGTTAGGTTCCTGAATATTTTCTGAGCGTGATGTTTTCGGTCCCAAAGGCCCGCTCAGATGGAGGCTGACAAGACGGGTAGGGCGGCCTATTACTGCCTCTATACAGGAGAGCCCTATGTCCTATGATCTACTTTTTAGCCTCGTCAATTACTCGGTTATGCCCGCTTGGGCACTGCTTATCCTCGCGCCAAAATGGAGCGTGACCGATCAGCTGGTACATTCCATGTTTTACCCCCTGCTTCTAGGCGGCGTTTATATTTTAGGTATGGTCTTGGCCTATATGGGCCACGGCGCAGAGGGCGGCGGCTTTACCTCTATAGAAGGTGTGCGCACGCTTTTTTCCGCCGATGTCGGCATGGTCATAGGCTGGACGCATTTCCTCGT
>JAHDCL010000051.1 GCA_020629875.1 Hellea sp. | reverse complement strand
TATCGGCCACGATCATCATGGCTTGGAGTTGACGCAAATATTTATCCGTGCGCCAATCTTTTGCCAGCTCCACGCAGGCTCTGGCGAGTTGTGAGGGATATTGTTCGAGCTTGGCTTCAAGCCGTTCAAGCAGGGCAAAAGCATCTGCGGTGGCGCCTGCAAATCCTGTAATGACTTTTCCGCCCGCTAAGGTACGGACTTTACGCGCGCCCGCTTTCATCACTGTATTGCCAGCGCTAACTTGCCCGTCGCCCACAACGACGACCTTGCCATTTTTCCGTACGGATAAAATAGTTGTTCCGCGCCATTGGCTGGCATCTGCATAATCAAATTGAGACATTATCTAAGCTCCATTCCTTTGCTTAGAGATGGGCATTCACAGAGAGCAGTTCAAGGTTCAGATTCAGCCGTAAATTCTGTTGGTTCAAATTGTCCGGTCTTCTCATTTTTTATGAATGCCGTCTTGAAGGGTGAATCTATTAAATGAATCCAACTATCATCCCTATTTAGAACCGCCCCTAACGCAACATATGAACCTTTTCCATTTTCATATTGTTCATCAGTCATTTCGTTTACATTACCGCGAATGCGCCACCCACTATCAGAATATTTATCGCCATCTTGGCTCATATCGGGTTCCTCACGGTAAATATATTGAACCGTGATGCCTTCATAAAGAACGCAATCATCCACAAAACATCTTTCCCAGCGTTGCTTTTCTTTTTCATTGCTGAGGCTATTCA
The DNA here is from genome assembly GCA_020629875.1 of Hellea sp. Classification (GTDB taxonomy): domain Bacteria; phylum Pseudomonadota; class Alphaproteobacteria; order Caulobacterales; family Maricaulaceae; genus Hellea. The sequence goes on along the minus strand of JAHDCL010000051.1, from coordinate 18,693 downwards.
ACTCTGGCCTATTCTCGGAACTGGCCCATTCGATATCGATAATGTTAAAATCCCTAAACTGAATTTCATCTCCTTGAGAAAGCTGAGGCATGTCATAAGGTTGATTATTTAAAAGACCTGAAATTACATTATTTTGTCGATTTACTATTTTAACCCACATGCGTTCTGCACCATGGTTAAGACCTGGAGGTTTGCTAATAAAAATTAGTTTTACAAGGTCGCCACTAGATAGTTCCTCTAGGTGGTCAATTGGCGGGAGATAAAAAGTATATGGCGCGTTCTTCGCGATAGGTCGTGGATCATCAATTTCGTAAGACCCAAATAGTTTTCGCCAATAATTATATATAAAAGCGGGAATAAACTTCATCAGCTTAGATCACGCGCTTCCTCGGCCAACATAATCGGTACGCCTTCGCGTATGGGATAAGCGAGCTTGGCCTTTTTACTGATAAGCTCATTAGTGCTGGAATCATATGTAAGAGGCCCACGCGTTTTTGGGCAGACGAGAACGCCAAGCATTTTGGGGTCTATAGTCGGTTGGTCTGAGGCTGTGTTTTTAGAAGGCATAATGAATTCCAATTGCGCCGTTATTGTTGCGGCTGGTTCGGAGGTTGCCCCATATCTTTACTGGCGTAAAGATGCATGAGGCCAATCAGCAAGCGGCGACGATCATCCGTAGACACAGCTTCAAGCAAGGACTGTTTATCTTCCGCGGCAAAAGGACTAATCATTGCGGCTTGATTGATAAGGATGGGCAAGGGGATTTCGCCAAGGCTCTCCCAATCAATTTGAACGCCAAGTGTTTTGGCCAAAGCCTTCATGGCCACGGTTAATGTTGTCCTCTCCCCAGATTTTCCTGACAAAGCCTCTGATGTTTGGCGCGCATTATGAATATCGGCATCGGCCTCAAATCCGTCAAAACTAATTTTGGCTTGGCGGTAAGGTGTTTTCACATCAGCTTCTGTTGTAATGGTAAAACGCTTTAGGCCTTTGAGTACGATCAGATAACGACCATCATCAGATTCTGAAAATTGTGTAATGCGCCCCAACCCGCCAATTTTGGCAAGCCTTCCTTCTTGATTTTGCACCATACCAATCAGGCGGTCGCCTTTGAGGGCATCATCTATCATGTTTAGATAGCGCGGCTCAAAAATGTTAAGGGGTAAATCGCAGGCCGGCAGCAGGACCGCGCCATTAAGGGGAAAAACTGCTACTTGTTTAGGGTTTGTCCGCCGGGTTAGTGATTTATAATGTGCGCTCATGATATAATTACGATGGCTTAGGCAAAGAGGATGGAGGAGAGGGCGCGGCGACCTTCAACAGACACATCTGATGTTGGACCCTCGGCTTCAAATATTGTTAACAGAAATAACCGCGCGGCTTCGCCGTTATGAGCGCGATTTTTACCGATGGAATAAAGGAGATGCTCCACCGCTTCGCCGTTTCGGCCAGAGGCGGCTAGAGCTTTGGCGAGGGCGAGGCGCGCATCTAAATCATCGGGGCTGGCATTTACGGCTGCGGCGAGTTCCGCCGTTTCGTCTGGTTCCACGGCTTCTTCGGTTATGCTAAGCTGTGAGCGAACAGAGACCATCTCGGGATGGTCTAATATAGTTTCAGGGGCTGAGGCGAGCAAGTCAGCCGCGGCTTCTTCATTCCCGCCGTCAATATAAAGACGGATGAGGCCAGCCATAGCTTCGGCGCTTTCAGGGTTTAGCGACAGGGCTTGTGCGTAATCTTGCGCCGCCCCGCCCGGATCACCGGCCGCGAGACTGTCTTTGGCGCGCGCGGCGAGGGCTGCGGCTTCTTCGGCCGGATCGCTTTCACCTGTAAGGCGGCCAACAAATTTCTTCAGCTCAGATTCGGGCTGTCCGCCCTGAAACCCATCAACGGGCTTGCCTTGTTTAAAAGCGTAGACGGCGGGGATAGAGCGCACGCCAAGTTGCCCTGCAATGCCGGGGTTTTCGTCAATATTAATTTTCACCATTTTAACGCCGCCTTTTGCGTCTTTTACAACGCGTTCCAGCACAGGCATAAGCTGCTTACAGGGACCACACCACGGCGCCCAGAAATCGACTATAACAGGTGTGTCTTGGCTCGCTTCAATGACGTCCGCCATAAAGCTTTGATCAGAACCGTCTTTGATGACATCGAGTGCTTCACTCATAATTTATTCCTTTTCATTCAACTGTCGCAAAATCAAGGATAATAGGGTCGTGCCCTGTGGCCTTGGCGAAAGCTATCATATCTGTACTGGAAATGGCGGTGGTGGCATCATTTAGCAAGGGGTGAAAATTCACGATATCATGATTTAGCAGCGCGGCATCAAGGATAAGTGTTACATTGGAATCGGTGTCATTTAGCACGGAAAATAAGGTCACTGATCCAGGGGTCATGCCCAGATGTTCCAAGAGGGGTTCCGGCTTACCAAATGATAAGCGCTTGCACCCTAAAATAGGATGCAGCTTATTAATGCGAATGGGCGTTTCCCCCAAGGCGCAGATTAAGAAAAAGCGGCCTGCCTTGTCTTTTAAAAACAGATTTTTCGTATGTCCGCCCGGCATTGACGCCTTAATATCTGCGCCTTCCTCTACGGTGAATATCGGTGCGTGATTATGGGTTGTGTGGGGGATATTTAACTTATCGAGATAGTCAAATAACTCTTGGCGCGTGACCGGCATATGTCTCTTTCCAATTCAAATGAGGTCTGGCACATTAAGCCTATGAGCACAAAAAACGAAACCCCTTTTCTTGATGCATTTGCTATTCATGATGTCGCGCCGCCGCTTCTGCCCGGACGCCCGCATCGTGATTGGATGGATGAGTTTACAGATCGCCAACCCTATCGGTGCCTCCCGCTGACCATGGCAAATTCGACGGGCTGGGAAATGACCTGCCCTTTTCCGCTCGATATAGAGTGGAATGGCGGGCCTAATGCCGAAGATATTAAGCTCAGTTCGCCCCTGCCCAATGCCCATATTGCGGGCCTCGCTGTAAGTCATTTTCGCGAAGGGATCGTGACCTTTCATACGGGCTATATTTTCAAAACGCCGCCCGGTTGGGCCGTCACTTGCGGCGGGCCGCCTAATTGGCCGAAAGACGGGATTTATGCTTTATCAGGCCTTATCGAGACAGACTGGCTGCCTTTTCCATTTACAATGAATTGGCAGATGACGCGCAAAGGCAAAGTGCGCTTTGAAAAAGATGAACCCTTTTGTTTTATTACCTTGTCGGAACATCGCCGCCTTGAAGAGGTTCAGCCTAAAATCAAGTCTATGAAACAAGATGCGGTTCTGTCGGCGGATTATAAATTATGGAATGAGAGCCGGAGCGAGTTTATCATGCGCCTAGCCGCAGGAGAAGTGGGCGCTGTAAGTGATGGTTGGCAGCGTCATTATATGAAGGGCGAAAAACCGACAGGCGCGAGAATTGATGCCGAGCATAATACAAAGCGCCGCCTGAAAAAACCCACAGACTTACGCGGCGGCGCCCTTTTTAAGCAGTAAAAGGGGCTTAAAGAGCTCTATAAATTTTCTGCAAAAAACTGCGTAAAGCCGCTTGATTATAGTTTGTGTTTAGGTCATATAGCGGCCTTCTGCCAAGCGGGTTAGCCCGCTACTACGCAAAATATGAGCGGGCGTAGCTCAGTGGTAGAGCATCACCTTGCCAAGGTGAGGGTCGTGGGTTCGAATCTCATCGCCCGCTCCATTTTGAATACTTCACAAACAGTTTCAGTTCTGCATGTTTCGATTGTTCTCCAATGTGTGACGCTTTCCGTTATCAGCGGAAGATTGTATGTTGGGGTTGTAAAGGGGTAATGCTGCCCGCAATAAAATTTTCCCATTTTTTAACCCTAATTTCTAAAGGGCTATAAAGCCTATTGTGGTTCTATAGTTTCGGGCGTTCATCAAGCGCAATAATGCGTTTGGGACTTTGGGAATTATATTTACGTGGGAAATGTTGTTTTAGACAACCCGCAGGATCAGGTTAGCCAATATTACTTTGGCTATCTGAAAGAGGCTGTGGCAATTTTTGAGAGCGCGATTGAGCGCTTGAAGCGCTGTGAGGCATCACAATGCGATATTGCTGATGCCATTGACATGGCTCACAGAATTAAAGGCAATGCAGCCATGTATGGCTATCCCAATCTGGGACTACAGTCAGGCAGGTTAGAAGCGGTTTTGCGGGGAGAAAATCCTGATAAAGATCACTCATTTGCGCTTCTCCAAATTATTGGCCTAATAGATTCAATTCAACGAATTTGTCACGGTGATGACAAAGCAGAGCCGGCTTGGCTCCAACCTACTCTTGCGATCAATGACGAAAATGGTGCGGTATCCCAAAGTCCCGTATTGTTGTCAGATCGCAAGAGTATTCTTGTTGCTTATCGGGATATTTGGTTATGTGAGTTTATTGCCGAATTGTTGGAGCCCGAATTTTCGGTTGTGTGTTGCCAAAACATGGATGAGCTTTTTTATGAAATTAGAAACAGTCCGATTGATTTACTAATTCTCGAAAATGAATTTGACGATGATGGAGGTCTTAGACTTGTCAACCGCTTCAAGGTGGCCCCTGAAACAAAAGATATGCCAATTTATTTGGCTTTCGATGGAGGGGTGCCTGAATTGATTGCGGAAGCGATTAGTTTGGGAATTGATGGTTTTTCTGAGGACAAATTCGAAGTTCTTGAGGTGGTTCAATCGGCCCGCGCTCTGATTAGCAGTCCTGCTAGCCGAGTCCTTGTCGTTGATGATGATCCAATGGTTCAAAGGATATTGAGCCAAGCGCTAAAAAGCGCAGGTTTGCAAGTTGATGTCGCAGGAGACGGCCTGGAAGCTCTGAATTATCTATCTGAAACAACGCCTGATTTGGTGCTGTTGGATAAGTTCATGCCGCGCCTTGAAGGCGGCACAGTTCTTTATGAAATTCAAAACAAAATTAACCTAAAATCCATCCCTGTCCTGATATTAACCAGCATGGTCAATCAAGGTGAGGCCAAGAGTTGGTTTAAACGCGGCGCGGCGGATTTTATTCCCAAGCCCTTTGATCCTGAAGAGGTTGTAATGCGCGTTAAGAAGCATTTGGATAGAAGGTACACTGCAGCATGACATTTATTGTTATAAAAAAGGCGCTGATAATTTCGGCTTTTGCGGTCTTGGCTTTCCCTGACGCCGCGATAGCTAATGATATTAATGCTCAAGCTCTGGAGTTAGCGGGGCAGAAAAATTTTGAAAGCGCCCTGTCCGTATTGGGACACCAAAATGCGCAACTGGCTTCAGGTTATGAGCACCGCTTTTTGAAAGCCCGTATTTTATCTTGGGCTGGAAAATATGGTGAAGCCAGGTCAGAGCTGGATAGCTTAATGAAGTCTTACCCCGATAACCCGGATCTTCAGCTAGCGCTTGGTAATTTAGAATATTACCAGGGCCGACTGAATGCTGCGGAAATAGAATACGGTAAGGTTTTAAGGAAGTTTCCAAATTACCAAGATGCTCGTAATGGACTTGACAATGTCAGAAAGGCGCGGGCGGAAGCCGCTGCGAATGGTCAAGAAACTTGGCGTATTGACAGCGGATTAGGATTTTCTGACTTCGACCTGGATGACATTTCTGAGTGGAATGAACAGTATCTCCGCGTTGAATTTAGTCCAGATGATCTTGCCTATCACGCATCTATTCAACGCTATAAGCGGTTTGGAACAACGGATCTTCAGCTCCAAGCTGGCATTGCTGATGCTGTTAGAGGTGGTTGGGATTGGGGCCTTGAAGCTGGCATAACGCCTAGTGGAACCTTTCGACCTGATTGGAGCTTAGGCGCAAGGGTTGGCCGGGCAATTGAATTGCTGGACGGGACTGTATTTTACCCTAACGTCACTTATCGGTTAGATGATTATGATTCTGGTTCTCTCCATAATGTTCAGCCCGGGCTGGTGGCTTATCTGGACGGAGGGATTGTTCTTTCCGCGCGTGCAATTGCAACCTTTCAGCAAAACGAAGAGGATCAATTAGGCTGGCTCATAGAGGGCCGCGTACCTGTTTCAGATAGACTTCAATTACGGGCTGGATATGCGAATGCGCCAGAAGCTATTGATGGGGTCGCAATCTCTACCCAAAGTCTCTTTGGTGGGGTGACCTTTCAAGTCAAAGAAAATTTAGACTTGCATCTCAATTTGGCACGAGATGACCGCGAAGAGAGCTATGTAAGGAAAAGCGCAAGTGTTGGTTTTACTTACAAGCGCTGACATAAGTTTACTATTCGTTTTCTGGGGCATTGCTTTTTCCTTTTTAGGTATGTCTGTAATGCTGTGCCTCGTCATTGTATTTCGTAGAGTTTTGCGAAATAGGCACGCTAAAGAAAAGGCAAAGGCCAAAGCCGATTTTCAAGAATATTTAGCTGTCGTTCTGAATAAAAAAAGTGAAGTAGGTCACGATACTGCGAACGTTCCTTTATGCTCGACATCCGACATGGCGAGCGTATTTCTTCATTATTTTCGGACGCTGAAGGGCGAAAAAAAGGAGTACCTTCAAGAGCTTATATCGGGCTCTATTTGGGAGCGGGCACTAATCGAAAACACCTATAAAGGCGTACGCGGGGTACGCATGAGATGCCTTAGAGCACTTTCCTATTTAGGGTCTCAGCGTTCACTACAAGTTATTTTTGATAACCTGGTTTCTGAGGATAAATATATTCGCCTAACCTCGGCGCGATGTTTAGTGCGCCGTAAAAGCTTTTGCTATTTAGGGCCCATTGTCGAGTCTTTGCGTTCGGCATTCCCCCAAGATCACAGGCTAATTTCTGGCATCTTGGCTGGAGTTGGATCTGAGGGAGTTTCATCTCTAGAGTCATTTACACGGCGCTCAAGCGATAGCATCGTGAAAACAGCCTGCCTGAAAGCTCTCGCTGTTATCATGCCAGCGCGAACGACGCTGGACCTAACCGCGCTAATGTCAAATGAATCCGATGCTGTTCGTGCTGCTGCCTTATCTCTATCAGCCGTAACAGAACATGATGGTGATATTGATCCGCTGCTTTTGGGTTTAGCGGACAGCGCTGCTGTTGTAAAAATTCAGGCTGCGAAAATGGCTTGTAATTTGAAACGATCTGATATTACAGCGGAACTTTATAAATTGACAAATGACCCTGTGATGTGGGTGAGATATTGGTCAATTAGAGCCATTTGGAGCTCAGGGCGGACAGGGCAGAAATTTGTTTCTTCCTTGGCAAGTAAACAAAAAATGGCAGAGAAAGTCAGTCTTGAAATGAGGTCTGGCTATGTTTGATATCGTTGATACGTTGGGGGCAGATCCTCATTTTAGAAGCGTCATTTTTTGGCTTATGATGAGTGTTGTTACCGTCGGATTTATTCAGAATTTGATTTACGCGTGGTGTATTCCGCAGGCCTGGTTGGAGTTAAATAAGCACAGCCAAAGAGAGGATGAGCATGCAGGATGGGAAATTTTACGTTCTAGTGCTGCGCTTCCGATGACAGTGATTGTGCCGGCCTATAACGAGGCGAATACGATCCGTGAAAGTGTGATGGCTTTGCTAGCACTTCACTATCCTGACCTAAAAATTATCGTTGTGAATGATGGATCTTCCGATGCCACGGCGGAGACGATGGTTAGAGAGTTTAATATGACCGAGACCTTTGTGGTTCGGGAAACAGAAACGATTACGCATAAGCCCATTCGAAATATTTATCGCTCCCATATTTACCCGTCCCTCCTGTTTATTGACAAAGAAAATGGTAAGAAGGCAGATGCGATTAATGTGGGACTAACATGCGTTCGTACACCTCTCTTCTGCGTGATTGACGCGGACTCACTATTAGAACCTACCGCGCTTTTAAAAGCGGTCAGGCCTTTTATGGAAACATCCGACAATGTTATCGCCGTTGGGGGAACCGTAGGGATTGTAAATGGCTGTACGATTAAAAATGGACAAGTTGTTGATTATAAATTGCCGCGCAATTTTTTAGCGCGATTGCAAGTTGTTGAATATATTCGTGCTTTTTTAATGGCGCGGCTAGCGGCTAGCCGCAAAGGAAGCTTGGCGATCATTTCCGGAGCATTCGGTATCTTCCGCCGAGACATTGCGGTCGCTGTGGGGGGCTATGACACCACAACGGTTGGTGAGGATATGGAACTGGTCTTAAAAATGCACCGCCATATGCTTGAATCAAAGACACCATATTCCGTTCGATACGTACCGGAGCCTGTGTGCTGGACCGAAGCTCCAGAGAGCATCAAGTTTCTATCAAACCAGCGTACGCGCTGGCAGCGCGGGGCTTTGGAGTGTTTAAGCCGCCATAAGAAAATGATCTTCAATCCGCGATATGGACGATTGGGAATGGTGACATTGCCGACATTCGTATTGGTAGATCTTATCAGCCCCATTGCTGAGATTTTGGGTTATTTTTTAATGATTGTATTCGTGTTACTGGGGTGGCTGGATGTTAGATACTTTATCGCTCTAACGGCGCTTATTTTTAGCTATGGCGTCTTTATTTCTATCATGTCCCTTCTGTTAGAACAGGATGAAATTGAACGGTTTTCAAAGCCAAAAGACTTATGGTTGGTATTACTCACGGCCATATCAGAAAACTTTGGTTTTCGGCAGATTTGTTCTTATTGGAGAATAAGAGGTTTAATACAGCATTTCAGAGGCATGAGTCCCACTTGGGGGAAAATGGAGCGCCGCGGTTTCACAGTTTCGGCAGAACAAAACACCGCTCCGTAACGTTACACACCCCTTCTCTAAGAAGGAAAAATGTCGCCCCTCTGCTTGTCAGCTCTATAAGAACATGTTTTCTTGCATTTAGGCGCGTGGGAGGACGGCATGAAAAAAATACTTTTATCGGTAGCGGTGCTGTCAGGACTAGGGCTTGGCTATTTGCTGGCCTGGCCCGTTGCCATTGATCCCGCGTCTTGGAGTGCGCCGGTGAATAAGGGCTATGTAAATGAGTTTGCGCCCAATACGAATCTTGCTAATTTGGAACGGCTTTCCATCGGTGATCTCCACGGTCCCGAAGATGTCGTTATGCATCAAGGCAAGATATATGTTTCTTCTCAAAGCGGCAAGATTTTGGAAATTGACCCAATCGCGAAAACCCGCCGAAACTATGCAGATACAAAAGGCTCAGCTCTAGGCATGGAAATGGATGCTGCGGGGAACCTCATCATAGCGGATGCCTTTAAAGGACTTCTTTCGGTTTCACCAGACGGCGCTGTCACCACCCTGACTAATGAAGTCGACGCTACGCCCATTGCTTATGCGGATGATTTGGACATTGATAAAAATGGTGTGATTTATTTTTCGGACGCCTCAACGAAATTTGGCGCGGAAGCTATCGGAACAACACTCGCGGCCAGCCTATTAGAGATCATGGAACATCAGGGGACAGGCCGTCTGCTCGCCTATGATCCGGCGACAAAACGTACATGGGTTGTAAAAGATGGGTATGTCTTTTCAAATGGCGTGGCGGTAACAGATAATGGGGATATATTAATGAATGAGACGGGAACGTATCAAGTCCACCGAATTTCACCTGACGGGAACAGCCGCGTGATTATGGATAATCTTCCGGGCTTTCCGGATAATATTAATCGAGGCCCGAAACTGTCTGACGGTACAGAGACGTTTTTGGTCGGTATTATTTCGCAGCGCTCTAAATGGCTTGATGATAATTCTAATAGGCCGGGCGTGCGCAAAATGGCGATGCGGCTACCAGCTTTTATGCGTCCGAAATCCGTGAGTTATGGCTTGATTGTGCAAATTGACGGTGAGGGTAATGTCATCAAAACATGGCAAGATCCGGCCGGAGATTATCCAAATGCGACCGGCGCGATTATCGCTGAGGACGGTTATATGTATGTCTCGAGCTTGACGGCGCCTGATCTGGGCCGCATGAAATTGAGATAAGAACATAACATTTGAGGGGATTAAAATGAAACGCAGTTTACAAATTATCTTAGTAATACTCAGCGTGATTCCACTGGCCTTTGCCTTGATTGGTCTATTTGGCGGGGCGCAGCTCGCAAATGAAGGCGGAGCTGTCACTGCGGGACTGGATAACCAATTTCGTTATTTATCGGCTTTTTATCTCTCGCTGTTCTTCTTGATTTGGTGGGTTCTTCAGGATTTAGAAAATCGTGGTACGGTTTTGAAGCTGCTAGTGTTTGCTATTTTCCTTGGGGGTGTAGCACGGCTCTATAGCTATTTAACTGTTGGCCCGCCACCTACACATGCAATTGGCGGCATGATTTTAGAACTCGGATCACCCGTATTGATGCTTTGGCATAAGCTCGCCTTCAAAAAAGGCTAATCCATTTGCGCCGCATAGAAGCATATGCAATAAGTTGCATATAAAGGAGAATGCTATGTCGCGTGAATTTGATGTTGTTGTTTTTGGGGCCACAGGCTTTACAGGCCGATTAGTTGCGGAATATCTGCAAGAACAATATGATACGGATGTATCATGGGCCATGGCGGGCCGCTCTCAGGATAAACTCGAAACCGTGCGTGATGAAATGGGCGTATCCAAAGATATTGCTCTGATTGTCGCCGACTCCTCCGACCCTGCCTCTCTTGAGGCAATGGCTGCGCGGACAAAATCTGTCTGTACAACTGTTGGCCCCTATCAACTTTATGGCGACAGCCTCGTTGAAGCCTGCGTGAAAGCGGGCACAGATTATGTTGACCTCTCGGGTGAGCCGCCTTGGATGGTGGATACAATCGCAAAATATAGTGAGGCAGCCAAAGCAAGCGGCGCGCGAATTGTGCATTCTTGCGGCTTTGACTCTATTCCCTTTGATATGGGTGTCTATTTCCTGCAGCAACATGCCATCGCCCATCATGGCGGAGCATGTTCCAAAGTACGCGGACGCGTACGCAAAATGAAGGGAACATTTTCAGGCGGCACAGCGGCGAGCTTTGGTGAGACCATGAAGCGGGCTATGAAAGAACCGCAAGTACTGGGTTGGCTCAAAGACCCCTTTTCGCTTGTCCCCGATTTCACAGGCCCGCCCCAACCAACAGGACATAAGCCAATTGAAGAAACTGATCTCGGCAGCTGGTCCGCGCCCTTTATTATGGCCTCAATTAATACCAAAAATGTCCACCGTTCTAATGCGCTATTGGGCCATCTCTATGGCGAAGATTTTGTCTATGACGAAATGGTGCTGACAGGGCCAGGCGAGAAAGGTAAAGCGGCGGCGGAATATGTGGCCAAAGATGATTCTATGGCCAAGAACCCGCCCAAGCCCGGCGAAGGCCCAAGCAAAGAAGAGCGCGAGACAGGATTTTATGATGTCATGTTTATCGGCGATGCGCCTGACGGAAAGCGTATTATCGCGGGCGTGACAGGCGATAAAGATCCGGGCTATGGCTCCACCTCGAAGATGATTGCTGAATCCGCACTTTGTCTGGCTAAGGATATCAGCCGCGATGACACGCCGGGGGGTGTTTACACACCAGCCCCTGCTATGGGCAGCGCTATAATCGACCGTTTGGTGGCGAATGCGGGACTAACTTTTAAGATTGAGAGTTAGCCGCGAACCCTATCGTGGTCGATAATCAAACGGTCATTCGCCAAACGAAGAAATGGATTTCAACCGTTGTCATCGCCCATGGCCTCTGTCCTTTTGCCAAGCGAGAGTTTGATAGTGATCGCATCCATTATGCGGTCATAAAATCGGAGAGCATAGAAGCGCAATTAGAGCAGCTCGTTTTGGAGTGCGCCGCGTTGGATAATGACTCTGAGCGAGAAACCAGCCTTTTAATTTTCCCGAAAGCACTGTCTGATCTTGATAATTATTTAGACATGCTGGACCTCGCTATAGCTTTGCTGAAAGCGCAAGGCTATGAAGGTATCTACCAACTCGCAAGTTTTCACCCAGACTATCGCTTTGAAGGCGCGGCTGAGGATGACCCCGCCAATTATACAAATAGATCGCCTTATCCGATGCTGCATATTTTGCGTGAAGCGAGTGTGGAACAGGCGCTGAAAAGCTATCCAAGCCCTAAAAAAATTCCTGAGCGAAATGTGGAGTTGACTCGGCAATTAGGATTGAAGGTTATGCAGAACCTATTGAAGAAGTGTTATAATAACTGATTAAAGGTAAACATCTAGTGTCTTATATTCCTACATAAGCGGACATTAGTAATCTAGAATAAATCGTGATAGCTTTGGTGCCGCAATCGAAACTTCTGCTTACGCCAAGGGGATGAAATGAAAAAAGAGGATCAAGGCGATTTTTATGTGCATGAGGATGAATGCGTAATCTGTGGATGCTGCGAACGTGTTGCTCCAGCTCTTTTTAGTTCTGATGATACCGTTTCTTTTGTAAAATCCCAACCGAACAATATAGACGAAATGAGAAGAATGTTTCGGGCGAGCAGAATTTGCATGGTTGAGTGTATCTACTACGAAGGGTCAGATAAGTTGCTAAAAACTCATTTTGAAAATATAAAATCCTGCTTTGAACGAAACGGAAATATATGCTCGCTTGATTATTGTTCTTGTTTCGATAGCTTTATGAAGACGCAATCATCCATCAAGTAATTTTCTAGCTATGTCCGCCTATACCCAATAGCAGCACCATCACACCTTCTCAGACACGAAATCCTTGAGCAGCTCCGCATAGCCTTCACCATTGGTCCAATAGGGTGTTATCTGAATCAGCGTCATAAACACGCCTTTATCGATTAATGATTTCGGCGGGGCTGTGCCGTGGCGTAGGTCGTGATATTGTAGCCAGAATGTAAAGTGCTGGGCGATGCGTCCCGCAAGAGCGGCTTTCTCGCCTTCATCAAATTGCAAATGCCCTTGGTCTTCTAGTGCAGAAAGCAGAGAGAAGGCGGTTTGTTCTTTCAGCGATAATATACGCGCAAATTTGCTGCGCAGGTTAGGGATGCGGTCAATAAGTTCGGATTGGTTTTTATAGAAAAAACGGAAATCAAAAATCTCTTCAAAAATAATATAAAGATAAACCCAATTATCCTCGAGCTTTAGAGGCTCATTTATAGGGGAGCTTAGAACTTGGCGAATTTCTTCTTCGAAGTCCGCAAAGAGCTCAACGATAATTTCGTCTTTGCCTTTATAATGGTAATAGAGATTGCCGGGGCTGATGCCGATAACGGAGGCAATATCGACGGAACTTACGGCGGACTCACCTTCATTATTAAAGAGCCCAAGCGCTGTGCGCAGAATTTTTTCTTTGGTTTTGCTGCGGCCTGCCACTTATTTCTTAGTAGCTGTTTTCTTGGGAATTCGCTTGGTGGCGGCTGTTTTCTTTTTAGCAGGGGCTTTGCGGGCCGGCTTTTTAGGCTCGAGGATTGCCAGAATTTTATCAAGCTTGGCCTCGACAGCCGCCAGCCGGTCCTCATAATCCTCCGAGAGAGACGTGTCGTGACTTCCGCCGGACAAGCGAGACCGCATGGCCCTAATGCGCTCATCTAAATCGAAATCGGGTATATCGAAACTAGGAATATGGGCCTTTTCCAGGGCTTCTTTACCCTTGGTTTTGCCAACTAGTTCCAGCATTTCGCCTTTTTTAACAAGCTCGTCAAAGACTTCGCTGCCTTTACCTGTTACGTCTTTTAGGGCTTCTTGGGCTTCCGTGAAGGCGCGCCCATATGCACCGATACCTGCTAGCCAGATACGACGGGCGGATTCTGTTGAACTACGTTTTTTATCTTTAGCCATTTTCTAACTCATTACAAATGCGGGATCGAATTCATCTTTGTGATTAAATGAAGCTTCCACGGACGGCATCATAAAGGGATCCACATGCGGCATTGCCACTTCGGGTTCATCAAAGAAATCGCGGATAAGTTCAATGGTTTCATCCCGGCGCGTGAGCAAGAAAAGGTGGCCCGCCTCTTTGATAATTTTAAGCTCGGAATTTTTCAGCATGTAATTTAATAGTCTGCCATTGATGACTGGAACAATATGATCTTTCTCGCCCATGATTACCAATGTCTTTGCCCTGATCCGGCGAATAAAGGGGAGGGTGGAGTATCCGGCCATGGCGCCCAGTTGATAGAGATACCCCTTCACGCTGGGTGGTACCATGTTAATGGAGAACTCGGTGACCCCTTCAGAGGCTGCGTCGCCATAAAGCGTTTCAAAATTTTTAGCGAGGAAGTCACGGTCAATATAACGTTTGGGTGACATCATTTTTGAAAGCGCTTTTGGATTTCCTGGCACCATTGTTACGCCAGTTGTCGTTGCGCAAAGAATGAGACGTTTAGTCATTTTCTTGTTTTGCCAAGCGAATTGCTGGGCTGGTCCACCGCCCCAAGATACGCCCAAGACATCTACTTTATCATAGCCGTTTTCGGTCAAAATTTGTTTGGCGGCTTTGGCTACCCACCACGGACGATAGGGTAATGTTGGATCTGGAGAACCTCCAACGCCGGGCATATCAAAGGTGATAATATCGCGGCCTGTGAATGTATCGGCAAATGCTTGGGCTATTTCGAGGTTAGCGCCAATGCCATTGAAGAAAAGCAATGGTGTGCGCTTTCCATAGCCTTTATCAGTACCTGACCATATCGCGGTGCGAAGTCTTTGGTTTCCGACCTTTGAGAAAAAAATTCGGGGAAGATTGGGATGAAAATCCGGATGTTCTTCTGTGTCCATTTGAGAGCCTTTCCCTGCTCGGATGTGACGTTTCTGGGGCCCCGGCCATTGCGTCTTTTATTTATCTGGGGTCATTCCCGATTGAAGTAAAGTGTTGAGGTGAGTCTGTTTACATTAGGTAAAGACATATTCCCCCGGCGCCATTGAAAGCGGCGGGTGAGACTTGTTGCCCAACTTTTTTGGGGCATTCTTCATGGCGCCAGATCTTTCTGATAGCCATTCATTCCAAGTGAGCCACCAGCTGGCCTCGGTTGATATGGCATCTTTCACCCACTCATCAGCCATTCCTGGACGTTTTGGGTTTGTAAAATATTGAGCTTTTGGGTTTCCGGGTGGGTTTAGTAAGGATTGCAGGTGGCCGGAATTGGATAGAATGAACTCTGACTCTCCCCCAAATAGATGCACGTTTCGATAACATGCTTTCCACGGCGTGATGTGGTCTGTGATTCCCGCGACCATGAAGTTGTCCTGTGTAACTGCTTTTAAATCTACGATATTACCCAAGAACTCGACTTCACTGCCGGTGCGAAAGCGCTTATCATAGAAGATGTCGAGATAGTCAGAATGCAGCTGGGCCGGCAAATTGGTAGAATCATTGTTCCAATAAAGTACGTCAAATGGGGGCGGCGCTTCGCCTAATAAGTAGTTATTGACGACGTAATTCCAGATAAGGTCATTGGGCCTCATCCAAGCAAATGATCGTGCCAATTCATCTCCCGTCAAAACGCCTTTCTTTCGGCTGTGTTTGCGGGCCGCTTCGATGGCGCTGTCCGTAACAAACAGACCGACCTCGCTATCTGTTTTTTTTCCGTCCAATACGGAAACAAACATAGAGAAGCAGTTTACCCGGTTATCCCCGCGAGCAGCGAGTTCTGATAGCAATAAGGCCATAGTAATACCACCCGAGCAAGCTCCGGTGAGGTTAAGCCTAGAACTTCGAGTGATTGATTTTACAGCGTCCGATGCTTCTATGAGGGCTTCCACGTAATTTTCTAGGCCCCAATGAGCATGTTGCCGCGTGGGGTTTCGCCAAGACACAGCAAAAACTTGATAGCCACATTTGGTTAGAAATCTCACGATAGATTTATTCGGCGCCAAATCATTAGCATAAAATTTATTTATCTGCGGCGGGATAATCATAATTGGGGTTTTGTAAACCTGATCCGTTTTCGGCTGATATTGTATCAGTTCTAACATCTCTGATTTGTAAACGACGGCTCCCTTCGAGGTTGCTAAGTTCTCGCCGACTTTGAAAGGCCGCCCATCGACTTGGCTGGGCATGCCGCCATTGTTACGCAAATCATCATAAGCGTTTTTAAGTCCATTGAGTAGCGACTTACCGCCTGTTTCATAAAGCCGCTTCATCGCAGCAGGGTTGCCTAAAAGTGTATTGGTCGGCGCGAGGCTGTCCGCCACGAGGTCAGTAACAAATTTCGCGCGGGCCTGGTCGGCTGGGTGCATGCCTGAATCTGCAATCCACCCATCGAGTTCTTTGCGCATCGCTAGCCAGCTTTGTAACCCGCGCTTGTAGATGGGATTTGTTTGCCAAGTACTATCTTTGAAGCGGCGGTCCCTACGATTAGGTTCTAGCTCAGAGGTACCTTTCGCAATTTCAATAAGTTCGCCAGCATAATTTTTTAGGTGCTTGGCAAAGGGTTTAGGCTGTTTGGCGACATATCCTGCCATGAGGCCGAGAGAGCGAACAATTTCTGAACGTCGAAATCCAACAAGTGAATTCACAGATGTTGTGTTTTCTGCCGCGCGTTTCCCGATATCCTCTGGTTTCAATGCCATATTATCCTCACCCTTTTATGTTTTTCTTTGACCTTAGCGAATTTTTTATCAATCTGGCAAGCTCGCTCGCTTATGAAGGGTATGCATGTTCAAATTTGAACAAAAAAAGGGCGGCACATCAAAAGGGGGAGATGTACCGCCGTGGTCCTACGACCATAAAAGCCTGAATATTTGTGACGGTTAATCAACTATCACTGAGGGGGAGAAAGTTCAGGCTATTATCTTTTCGCTATTTACGCCGCTTTTTTGACAGTCTTTTCAGTTGTCATTTTAACTTTCTTAGCCGGGACTTTCTTTGGAGCCTTTTTAGCTAACGCTGCGATTTTCTTATTAAGCGCTGCAACTTCGGCTTCCAACTCTACAACACGATCGTTTGACGCTTTCGGGAAAGCGCCTCGAACTTTTGAAGAAGTTTCGCTAAATGTCTCAGTCGCTTTCGCTTGGGCGCCCTTGGCAAGAACGGTCGCTTTGGCTTCTAACTCTTCGCCTTTTTCAACAAATGTATCGAAAAGGCCATCTGTTGCACCGCGAACTTGTTCGAAACGAAATTTTGCGCGCTCATATGCAGCGCCGTGTAGGCCAATATAAGCAAGCGCTCCCTTGCGGAGTATTTCTGTTGCTTTGAGGGCTTCCTTTTTAACAGCCTTAGGGGCCTTTTTTGCGGCCTTCGTCGTTTTTGCTTTTGTCATAATGGTCTCCATAATTGGACGAATGGTGTATTCGTGTTATTTGATGAGACCCAAATAGGGAGATAAATTAGAAAGCGCGTCCTAATATGGTAAGCGTGCCCTAGGCAACATTTGAAGAGCTTTCTTCTTCGTAATCCTGAAACCGCCGAATAAATTTTATCGATTCAATCAACTCTCGGGCCATCACTGGCTTAGTCAGGAAGATATCGGCACCTGCGGCCATACAGGCGGCATTAGTTTCTGCCGAAACATCTGCGGTAAGGGCTATGATAGGAATACCCTTATACTCTTTATCCGAACGACGAATAGCACGCGTGGCTTCTATACCGTCCATTTCGGGCATACGAATGTCCATCAGAATGACATCAATAGGTTGGGTATCGAGCATGTTTAAGGCCTCGACCCCATTTAATGCGGCAAGACACTCGCATCCTTCTGGCTTTAAAAAGAGCTTTATGACCTCATGATTAGCGGGAATATCTTCAACAATCAGAACTCTTAGGCCTCTGAGAGATTCCGCATCATAAGGCGAGGAAGGCGCTGTGTCCTTCGGGGTTGATGGAGAAGAGATGGCAGGCGGTGCAACCATAGCAGGCTGTTTATCAGTGATTTCTAGGTTCACTTTTTCAACGGCTTGGATAGGCGCATATTTGGGCGGCTGGGCCGTGTATACTGGTTCGGGTTCCACCACAGTGTCTTCCGTAGTCTCGCTAACTGTGGTCTCGATACTCTGGACTTGTGCACTATCCATAAGGGCTTCGATATCATCCAATATTTGGGCATTTTCACTTCTCTGCCCTCTCACCGTCAGCGTGAACTCTGAACCGCGCCCCTGATTAGATATCATGGTCACATCGCCCTGCATCATGCGAGCTAGGCTTTGTGTGATGGATAATCCAAGCCCAGAGCCGCCGAACTTACGGGTCATTGAACTGTCAGCTTGAAGGAAAGGCGTGAAGAGTTTCTTCTGCACCTCTTCGCTCATCCCCTGACCTGTATCCGCGACAATGGCCTTTATTTCTATTTCGTTTTCGATGTTTGTCGGGCCGGAGGTTACGTGTAGGTGAACCCGGCCTTCCGTCGTGAACTTGGACGCGTTCGATAATAGGTTATCCAGACATTGACGGAAACGCTCCTTATCGAGCACAATTTCATCCGCCAGGCTATTTTCAACAAAACTCGTGAAAGTAACACCCTTACTTTCAATGGTCGGCTGCCAAATCTCAACGAGACCCGAGACAATATCATGCACATCGGTAGGCTCTGGATAGAGTTCCATTTTCTCACCATCTATACGCGACATATCCACAATGCTCTCAATAACGTGGGTCAGCTTGTTTGAGCTGTCCAAAATAATGCCGGCCTTGTGACGCATGTCATCGGTCGGCGCTTGGACAGAGAGTAGATCAGCAATACCTACAATACCGTTAAGAGGGGTGCGTAGCTCATGACTCACCATGCCCAGGAATTCTGACTTCATCCGGTCAGCATCCTCGGCTTCAAGTGTTTTAATTGCGAGCTCTTTGGATATTTTATTGCGGTAGCGGGCGAACATGACCGCGAGAATGG
>JAHDCL010000050.1:12441-19671 GCA_020629875.1 Hellea sp. | reverse complement strand
CTTCGCCATACATGATATCAAATTCAACTTGGCGGAAGGGCGGCGCAACTTTGTTCTTCACGACTTTCACGCGGGTCTGGTTACCAACGACTTCATCGCGATATTTAATTGCGCCAATACGGCGAATATCCAAACGTACAGAACTGTAGAACTTCAGCGCATTACCGCCTGTTGTCGTCTCTGGTGAACCATACATCACGCCAATCTTCATACGAATTTGGTTGATAAAGATAACCATACAGCCGGATTTAGAGATAGAGCCTGTCAGCTTACGTAGGGCTTGGCTCATAAGACGCGCTTGCAAACCCGGCAGACTATCGCCCATATCGCCTTCGAGTTCGGCACGCGGCGTAAGCGCGGCAACAGAATCGATGACGAGGATATCAACGGCGCCAGAGCGCACAAGCGTATCAGCAATTTCAAGGCCTTGCTCACCCGTATCAGGCTGAGCAATCAAGAGCTCATTCACATCAACACCAAGCTTGCCCGCATAGACAGGGTCCAGCGCATGTTCAGCGTCGATAAAGGCCGCAACACCGCCCTGCTTTTGCATCTCAGCAACAACGTGTAATGAAAGCGTGGTCTTACCGGAAGACTCAGGGCCATAAATTTCGATGATGCGGCCTTTGGGCAGGCCGCCTATGCCGAGCGCAATATCAAGACCGATAGACCCTGTTGAAACGGATTCAACATCCATCGCGCTTTTCTGGCCGAGCTTCATAACGGCGCCCTTACCAAACGCACGATCAATTTGGCTCATCGCAGCTTCTAGGGCTGCGGACTTATTCTTATCGTCGGCTTTACCCACGACGGTTAAAGGGGTTGATGATTTTCTGGCCATAACGGAACTCCAGTAAAAATGACCGGAGCCCTTCGGTCATCGTCTTGAAATTGCGGCTGGTATCGGACTGCCGTGCACATCTTGTTCCACAAATGTTCTCATTGCGCAAGAAAAAAGAACAATTAAAGAACATAAAATCATAAGTCATTGATTATGCGTCACTTTCACCGATTTCCGCTTTCACTTTTTCTGCCAATTGAGCGAGGGTGAAAGGCTTGGGCAGGAAGGTGACATCAGGTTCTTCGGAAAGCAGCTCGGAAAACTCTTCTTCGGCATAACCCGAGATAAACACGATTCTCGCATCACCTAACATAGCTCGACCTTTCTTAAGCAAGGTAGGCCCATCCATACCCGGCATAACCACATCTGATATCATTAAATCAAAGGGTTCATCGGCCTCTTCGAGTAGCTCGAAGGCCTCTTCTCCATCCTCAGCCTCGACGACCTTGTATCCCTTCTTGCGCAGAGACTTTGCCGCAATAAGGCGAACCGAGGCTTCATCCTCAACAAAGAGAATATTACCCTGACCTGTCAAATCCGCCGGCTTTTTGGCCATGACTGGCGCTTTGACGATTTCCTCTTCAGCCTCAGAAGCATTCGCCGCAGGGAGATATATGCGGAAGGTTGTTCCGACGCCTAAATCACTGTCCACGGTAAGGTGACCGCCCGATTGCTGGACAATACCATAAACGGTAGCGAGGCCGAGACCTGTCCCCTTCCCGACCTCTTTGGTGGTAAAGAAAGGTTCGAAAATTTTAGCTTTGACTTCATCGGTCATGCCCGTACCGGTATCTGAGACCTCTATGATAACGAAGTCGTCGCCCGGGATAGATTTCAGCGCAAGCGCCACGCTAGGGTCATCAATTTCATGACGCGGTGTGAGCAAGCTGCGAATCGTAATTGTACCTCCGCCTTGTTCTTCCATCGCGTCGCGCGCATTCACGCACAGATTCATCAGCACTGTGTCTATTTGACTCTTATCGGCCCGTACCGGCGGCAATCCCCGACCATGCACCATATTCAGCTTCGCGCGCTCACCAAGCGTCTGCTTAAGAGTAACAATCATTTCCGAGAGCGTATCCGTAACGCTCAACAATTCCATGCGGCGTGTCTGCTTACGTGAAAATGCCAATAGTTTTTTCACAAGTGCCGCAGCACGAATACCCGTGGTGTTAATATTTTGGAGCTCAGGATAGGAGGGGTCGCCGACAGGGTGGCGCTGCAATAGCTCATCAGTATTCAGGCGAATAGCGGTCAGCAAATTGTTGAAATCATGCGCCACACCAGCAGCCAACTGTCCTATAGCCTGCATTTTTTGGGACTGGACAAGCTGATCCTCAAGAGATTTGCGCGCGCTTGTGTCAACCAAATAGGCCCAAGAAGATCCAGAAACATCAGGGTCGGTGATGATATAAACAGAGACAGGCAAGCCATTCGCGCCAGCAAGGGTCGCATCAAAAGGCTTATCGGCATCACATTCAGATGATGTCAGTGATAAAAAACGATGCTCAGCGTCATTGGGTGTGAAAACTTCTGAAAATGGTAGTCCCGTCCATGACAGCCCGCCGCTCATACGTTCAAAGGCTGGATTGGCGCTTGTCACAATAGAGCTTCCCAGCTCATCCCCGTCCAAATGAAGAATAGCGACAGGCGCGGATGAAAAGCTCGTTGCCTTATCATTCGCAGCTAAAGGCAAGTTCGTTTGCGGCGCGGTAATGGCGGCCTTTTGAACGCCCAGGCTAGAATGCCCATAGAGCGCGACGCTGGCGACCATATCTCCGCTATCCAGCTCATGCCATGTTCCCACCATGATACTCGGCGTCACAACACCTTTTCGGGTGATTAGCCGCGTATCCGCGCGTACAACGCGCCCCGGGGTAGCGGGGCTATCCAACAGAGCGTCTGCATCTTCGATAAATTCTCGGAGATAGTCAGGCCGCACATTGTCTTCTCCCCCGAGCCAGCGGTCCAGAACCGCATTGGTCGCAATAACCTTTCCGTCGCGGGCCACCGAAAACAGTCCGACAGGCGCGCCAATTAAGACGCTTTCTTCTCCATGGCTCTCTTGCGTTACATCTGTGATTTGCCAGAGCTGGCGCGGCTTCAAATTCGTAACGTGAATGCGGTAACGATGCAGCATGCCGTCTGCGTCCAGAGTATCGACAACCTCCTCTGCGTTGGGCGTTTCCGAATGCATATGGTGAAGGCGGAAAATAGCGGAGGCCGTTTCTTTTCCACTAGCGCCAAACAGCCTGTCGACGGAAGGCGCAGTCTCGCTGATACCCATGGCCCCAATACGTTGTGCCAGTGCGAGATAGGCTTCATTCGCGTGGATGATTTTACCGTTTTCCATGATAACGGCGCTGTCGGGGTTTTTAAAGAAAGCGTCGGAGTAAGCGCTCTCGCGGTCAGTATTGCGGCGCTCCATCTTTTTGGGCTGCCTTTGCGATACAATCCCCAAAAGTCCAAAAAAGCCAACCAGAGCCATGCCGCCCAAAAGCAGGATCGCGGGCATCCCAAGCGAGGCCGCATGAAAGGCCGCAATCACGCCACAAGCGAGTATAACAATCCCTAAGACGAGTACAGCTACCCAAACCCAAATCGACTTTGGGCCCCCATCGCTCTCATTCTCTATTTCCCGAATCACTGAAACCATTGGGTAACCTTAGACAATTTATAGAATTTTCTGCCCTTTATTATGCGCATAAGACGAAAATATGGCCTTGGTCTTTCATCAAGGAACGCTAGAGTGTCAAAAAGTATAAGTTCGATTGGGATATCTCTTCATGCGCAGCACAAAACTTCTTCTTACATCCGTCCTTTCCGCAGGGCTTTTGCTCTCCGCTTGCACTCCCGGAGACAGCAAGACGCCAAGCAAAGCTGAGATGGTCGAAAACCATAGCCAAGCTCTAAATGACTGGTTCGAAGCACGCTATAATGATGAACTTGCGCGTTCGCCCATGATGCAAACTTATC
The DNA here is from genome assembly GCA_020629875.1 of Hellea sp. GTDB lineage: Bacteria > Pseudomonadota > Alphaproteobacteria > Caulobacterales > Maricaulaceae > Hellea. The sequence continues at coordinate 15,854 of JAHDCL010000050.1, read as the reverse complement.
TGGGCATGAAGGATAATCAGGACAAGCTTGATGATGTCTCTCAGCTCGCAGATGATGAAGCCGCCGCACTCGCCACGTCTTGGCTAGAAGAGATGCGGCGAGATTTTGATATTGACCGTCTTGATCAACAAACCGCCCTATCATACCGCCTCTTCGAATTTGCCATAGATGACCAACTCGCAAGCCATAAATTCGCAGGAAACGAATATGTCTTCCAGCATATGGGCGGCCCGCATTCCGACTTCCCGTCCTTCATGATAAATTTCCATCGCGTCGAGAGCGTTGAAGACGCGCAGGGCTATATTGCGCGATTGAATGACGCGCAGCGTTTTCTGGGTCAATATGCTGACAAAGCGCAAGCGCAATATCAGAACGGCGTTGTGCTCCCAAAATTTGTCTATGGCAAAATCTCCGAAGCCTCTCGTAATGTCATAAGCGGCGCGCCTTTCAGCGAAGGTGAAGACAGTCCTCTCTTCGCGGATATCAAAGGCAAAATTAATGCGCTCTCAATCGACCAAGCGCAAAAAGACGCCTTACTAAAGGAGGCGGAGGACGCCTTACTTGGCTCGGTCCAGCCAGCCTATCTCTCGCTCCTGAACATGTTCTCGAAACATGCGAAAACCGCCACAGAGGATGATGGGGCTTGGAAACTACCAAATGCCGACGCCTATTACGCGGCTCGTCTCCGACATTACACAACGACGGATATGACGGCCGAAGAAATTCATGAAATTGGCTTGAAAGAAGTTGCGCGCATTCAAGACGAAATGCGCGAAATCATGAAGCAGGTAGGATTTGAGGGAACACTCAAGGAGTTCTTTGACTTTCTTCGTAGCGACCCACAATTCGTGTTTTCAAATGACGATGCGGGACGCGAGAGCTATATGGCAGAAGCGACTGAAATCATTAATGATATGAAAGGCCGCCTCGACAGCCTTTTCATCACCAAGCCGAAAGCTGATATTGTTGTTAAACGCGTCGAACCCTTCCGCGAGGCAACCGCTTTTGGCGCTTTTTACAACCGGCCCGCCCCTGATGGATCGCGCCCGGGCACCTATTATATCAACCTGAAGGACGTAAAGGAGCAGCCAAAATATTTGATGCAAGCCCTCGCCTATCACGAAGGCATTCCGGGGCACCATATGCAAATCGCCATTGCGCAGGAACTAGAAGGTCTCCCCAAATTCAGGACTTTAGGCGGGCACACAAGCTACATCGAAGGTTGGGCGTTATATTCCGAGGCAGTTCCCAAAGAATTGGGTCTGTACACCGACCCCTATAAAGACTTTGGACGCCTCTCAATGGAAATCTTCCGCGCCGCAAGGCTTGTAGTAGATACAGGCATTCACACGAAGAAATGGACCCGCGAAGAAGCCGTGCAATATTATCTCAATAATATCCCTAATCCCGAGGGTGATGTAAGAGCAGAAATTGATCGTTATATCGTCTGGCCCGGTCAGGCGACCGCTTATAAGATTGGGATGTTGAAAATACAGGAACTTCGCAGTGATGCAGAGACTCGCCTTGGCGATAAGTTCGATATTCGCGAATTTCACGACGTAATTCTCGCCAATGGTTCAGTGCCTTTACAGGTGCTAGAAGAACTGGTGAATGAATGGGTAAAATCAAAAGGATAATATAATGCGCAATTTTCTTCTCATCGGGGCTGCGGCCCTCGCCTTCGCAGCTTGCCAAGGAAAAGACGCCCCGACAACGTCTACCGAAGCTCCTTCCGTTATAGAGGCCGCTAAGAACAAGCAGCAAGCCGATGTGAATGTGCGGCTGAATGCGTGGTTTGACGATAAATTCATGGAACGTGCCCGCCGCTACCCGCAAAGCTTGGCTGGATTGGGCATCAAGGAACGGATGGATGAGTGGAACAACCCTAGCCGAGCCTTCGCCCTTGAGGAGTTAGACCGTATCACGCAGGATATGAAGGAGCTCGAAGCAAAATTTAACCCAGACGAGCTCGATGAGACCAGTCAGCTATCCTACCGCCTCTTTATGGAAAACAGCCAAAGATCACTTGATGGCGCAAAATGGTGGTACCATCGCTATTCCTTTAGCCAAATGTTCGGTCCTCATGCGGGTGTTCCAACATTTCTGGTTAATCAACATCCCATCGATAATGTTGAAGACGCAAAAAATTATGTGAAACGCCTGGAAGGGGTAGAGCCTTATCTGGCAGAAATCCTCAAAAACTCCCGCGAAAGTGCCGAGAAAGGCATTATGCCGCCAAAATTTGTCTATGATCATGTCATCACAACGGCCCAGAATATCGTAACAGGCGCGCCTTTTGATGATAGCGAAAACCTCAACCTCATGCTTCAGAACTTTAAGACCAAAGTTGAGAAGCTTGAGCTTCCTGAAAATGAAAAAGAAGAACTCTACGCGAATGCGATAACAGCGCTCCTCACCTCTGTGAAACCTGCTTACGCCGCTGTTATTGAGGAAATGCAGCGCCAAAAAGACATGACAAATACGGATGATGGTGTTTGGAAGCTGCCCGAGGGCGAGGCTTTTTACGCTCATCGTCTCAAGCTGATGACAACCACAGACATGACGGCCAAAGAGATCCATGATTTGGGCCTCAGCGAGGTTGCCCGCATTCATGGCGAGATGCGTGACATCATGAAATCCGTGGGCTTTGAGGGTAACTTGCAGGAGTTTTTCCAATACCTCAAAGACGAGCCCAGATTTACCTATGAAGATTCGGATGCGGGCCGTGAGGCTTATCTAAAAGAAGCCACGCGCATCATTGACGTTATGACGGGACGCCTTGATGAGGTCTTCCTGCGCCAACCTAAAGCCAAGCTCGAGGTCCGCCGCGTCGAGGCCTTCCGCGAAAAGTCTGCCGGCAAAGCCTTCTATAATCGCCCCGCATTGGATGGCTCTCGCCCCGGTTATTACTATGCCAATCTCTATAAAATTAGCGACATGCCGAAATATCAAATGGAAGCCCTCGCCTATCACGAAGGCAATCCAGGCCACCACATGCAGCTTTCTATTTCGCAAGAGCTCGAAGGTATTCCAAAATTCCGCAAGCATAATCGCGTCACCGCTTATACCGAGGGTTGGGGCCTTTATTCAGAATACTTCCCAAAGGAAATGGGTTTTTACGAAGATCCCTATTCCGACTTTGGGCGCCTCGCGATGGAACTCTGGCGTGCCGCGCGGCTCGTCGTGGACACAGGACTGCACGATAAAAAATGGACACGCGAAGAGGCCATTGATTATCTTTTAACAAACACCCCGAACCCGGAAAATGATTGTGTTAAGGCCATTGAGCGCTATATCGTGATGCCCGGCCAAGCTACGGCCTATAAGATTGGGATGAACAAGATTCTCGACCTTCGCGAGGAAGCCAAAAAACAGCTAGGCGATAAATTTGATATCCGTGAGTATCATGAAGT
>JAHDCL010000050.1:0-12341 GCA_020629875.1 Hellea sp. | reverse complement strand
CCCGCGCGAACCTTCTCGCCGCGCTCATGCATTTCTTGAGCCTCTAGGCTGAGTTTCGCGGTTGGACGTACATCTAGGCGTTTAAGGCGAATGGGATCACCTGTTTCTTGGCAATAGCCATAGGTGCCATCTTCGATGCGCTTAAGGGCCTTATCAATCTGATTAACGAGCTTACGCAGGCGGTCTCTTGTTCGTAGTTCTAGTTGACGATCCGCATTGGCCGCGGCGGTGTCCGCCGGATCAGGATAGGAAACGTTTTCTTGCTGAAGATACGCTACAGTTTCCTTAGTTTGCTCAATGATATCGGCTTTCCAGGAAAGAAGCTTTTGACGGAAATATTCCTGCTGCTTCGCATTCATGAACTTTTCGTCTTCCGAGGGCACATAACCTTTTGGAAGTTTCACGGGTTTCTTCGCTTTTTTTGCCGCTGTCATACCAGCCTCCCTTTGCAAGAATTGCATTCCCATTCGATATTCACGACTCGTTATTATGGTCATGTTTGAGCGCGTCATATCGCGAGACGATTCTTCCCGCAATATGATTCCCCACAAAAAACTGTGAACAGAAAACGACTCTTGCAACTGACTAGCTTCACTATAAAAAGCTAGCCAAACAGGGAAATGATTATGAAGTTCGAAGGTACTAAAAATTACGTCGCAACACAGGACCTAAAAATGGCCGTGAACGCTGCGATTACTCTGGAGCGTCCGCTGCTCATTAAGGGTGAGCCAGGTACAGGCAAGACGGTGTTAGCCCATGAAATTGCCAAAGGCCTCGACACACCATTGCTTGAATGGAACATCAAATCCACGACCAAAGCCCAACAGGGATTATACGAATATGATGCAGTCGCTCGCCTGCGCGACTCACAACTCGGCGAAGACCGAGTTCACGACATTGCCAACTACATCAAAAAGGGTAAGCTCTGGGAAGCCTTTGAGAGTAAAAAGCGCCCTATCCTGCTGATTGACGAAATTGACAAAGCCGACATCGAATTTCCAAACGACCTTTTGCACGAGCTCGATAAAATGGCGTTCCATGTTTATGAAACCGGCGAAACAATAACAGCCAAACAACGTCCAATTATCATCATCACGTCGAATAATGAGAAAGATCTGCCTGACGCCTTTTTGCGCCGCTGCTTTTTCCACTACATCCAATTCCCCGATGACGAGACAATGGCCAAAATCGTAGAAGTTCACTTCCCTGGTATCAAGCCACGGCTCCTCTCTGCCGCGATGAAACGCTTTTACGAAGTCCGCGCCATGCCGGGCCTAAAGAAGAAACCGAGCACATCGGAGCTCCTCGATTGGCTAAAACTTCTTCTAGTGGAAGACATCGACCCAGAAACGCTAAAAGAAGCAGATCCGAAAAAACTCATCCCGCCGCTACACGGCGCGCTGCTTAAGAACGAGCAGGATGTGCATTTATTTGAGCGCTTGGCCTTTCTAAGCCGCAGAGAAAGCTAGATAAAAGCCCACATGGTTCGATTGCCGAAAAACCTATCGACAAATTTCGCTTTCAAAAGTGGTGTTATCAAGACAGGTGAAAGCACTTTAGAACATGAGCTCTTAGCAGAAAAAGCCCACAACCTCGGCCTGGCCGCCAAAAAACTGTCGGTGGCTCTTGAGGTTTTAGACAATTTTACAGGCGCAGATGCGTCGAGAATTGTTGCTGTACAAGCCGCCGCAGATGCAGCTCAAGCTTATTTTATTCAACGCGAACTCATGGGGATGTCTGATCACTCACACCCCATAGAGCATTATAAAATCCCCAGAGACGTCTTGGTTAGGATTGGCACCAATTAACTCATCCCTCCATAGTCCCAAACCACCGGAACGTGCTCTAACTCTTCTTCGTAATATTTTTGAAATCCGGGCATTTTGACCTGATTGAGAAATCCCGAATATGCCATATAGCTGACAAGAAAACGTAGGTCCTTGGCCCAGGGCGGCATGAATTCCGGGTTGCGCATTCGCCCTGAAGCCGCCATTTGCGCGAGCGCGGGTACATCTTCAATATCCATTTTACCGGAAAACAATATTCTGATGAGATCCGCCCTGCCCAGTTTGACCACGGTACGCATAAAATTGTGAACCCGCAGCAAGCCATTTAGATAAACCATATCTTTGGTAAAAGGTGCACCGCCCGTTAACACACCTCCGCGGAATATACGCCGTGCATTCTCAAAAGACTGATCCGGATCATCAAGACGCTCATTATAGAAATCGAAAATCTCTTTGAAATCTGCCCCATCTATCGACATTTGGATGGCGATTACGCGGTCAGAGAGCCGCCTGAAACGCTGCGGGTCCATCGCCCCGCTGATAATCTCGGCAAATACGGCGAGGCCCTCTTGCACTTCTGTCGTTCCAGCATGGGCGCGGCCTAAAATTTTGAAGTGAGGCTGCGCGCGCCCATTCAGCGCCGTCGCCGTATGGATGAGAGCTTCATGTTGTAAGAGCTGATAAACATCGTGTTGGGTAAAGTGAGCATGAGCACGAACACGGATACGCGTCCGGCCCGCCACCGCCTTAGCAGATAACGTCTCCGATATTTCGACCTTAGGCGTGCTTGCGCCGAAATGTTTATGCAAGCGTTTCTCAAGCTCCGCTGCAAACTCTTCGGCGGTTAAATAAATCTCATACCCCTCAACGACAAGTTTTGAAAAATCGAGCCCTTCCAACGTACCGTCCATATGCCGGGCTAAATCAATGACGCGTGTTTTTCTATCCAGCATTAATTTTGTGGGGCGCCCATAAAGCTCGGCAGAATGCTCAAAAAACTCAGGGGTTCCGCGCGTATCGATAAGGTGGGTGGTCCGTTCTAACGTATCCGCCAGGCGCTGCAGCCATTCAAAGACCACATGCTGCCCGTCAATCGACTTACGCGCTTCGGCGATAAGGCGCCTTGGCTCCGAGACATCAATTTTATCATATGTTGGATTGGGTAGCTTACCCATGTCGAGGAAATGATATTTCTGCCAATCATCCCAAGCCACCGATGACAGAACCTTCATAGACTTTGCGGCCAGATTTAGTGCTCTGCCCGCGGTCTTAGCTTGCGCGAAATGTTTCTTGGAAAGCTTATCCATATGCGCAGTGGTGGCAAAGGTGACCGAGTTTGTCCACCCCAATCCACCTCTCCTTCTCTCTTGCGCTTTTGGGCCAATCCCCTTATCCCGCGCTCATGTCTAAAGCCCTTGAAATTGAGCCGAATAAGCGGCGAGTCTTTGCGATTATCTCTCACCCCGATGCGGGTAAGACGACCTTGACCGAGAATATGCTTCTTGCCTCGGGGGCTATCCACCAAGCTGGACAAGTGGCAGCCCGGGGCGAAGCGCGGCGCACGCAATCGGACTGGATGAAGATTGAGCAAGAGCGCGGCATTTCGGTCTCCTCCTCTGTCATGACATTTGAACATGCGGACCTCATTTTTAACCTTCTCGACACGCCGGGCCATGAGGATTTCTCAGAAGACACATATCGTACGCTCACCGCCGCCGATTGCGCAGTCATGGTGATTGACGCAGCTAAAGGCATTGAGCCGCAAACGCTCAAACTTTTTGAGGTTTGCCGCCTGCGCGATATTCCGATTATCACTTTTGTGAATAAGCTCGACCGTGAAGCGCGCGACACATTTGAGATCATTGCTGAGATTGAAGATAAGCTCGCCCTTGATGTCGTGCCCATGCAATGGCCCGCAGCCTCTGGACGTCGCTTCCGCGGCGTTTCTGATTTGCGCACAGGACAATTCCTGAAATTTGCCAAGGCAGATAGCGGAGATGCCCATGAATGGACACCGATGGAGGGTAATTCTATTGGTGAGCATTTTAACGATAATGAGCTGCTAGAGGAGTTTTCCGAAGAGCAGGAACTCGCCAAGGAATATCCTGATTTCAACGTGCAGAGCTTCCGCGAAGGTCATATGACCCCTGTCTATTTCGGCTCGGCGCTACGTAAATTTGGCGTGTTAGAGCTCATCAATGCGCTGGCGGAATTTGCGCCGGAGCCTCAACCAGAACCTTGCCTGAAAGCGGGGCAAAAAACCGAGCTGTTACCGACCTCAAAGGAAGTCGCCGGTTTTGTCTTTAAAGTCCAAGCCAATATGGATTTGAACCACCGGGACCGCGTCGCTTTCCTGCGTCTTTGCTCTGGTGAGTTTAAGCGCGGCATGAAAATGAAAACAGCGGGCGGCAAAGCCATTACCGTCCATAACCCCGTCATGTTCTTTGCCCAAGACCGCGAATTGGCCGAAAACGCTTATGCCGGTGATGTCATCGGCATCCCGAACCATGGCGCTCTACGCGTAGGTGATAGCTTATCTGAAAGCGGGAAAATCAAATTCGCGGGGATCCCCAATTTCGCCCCTGAAATCCTGCGCCGGGCGCGCCTCGCAGACCCGCTCAAAGCCAAACATCTTCGTAAAGCCCTCGAATCTCTGGCGGAAGAAGGCGTAACGCAACTGTTCAAACCCACAATGGGTGCAGATATGATTGTTGGCGCTGTGGGCGCCCTACAAATTGACGTCATGCGCGAGCGTATCAAAACGGAATATGGGCTAGATGTAACCTTCGAGGCCCCGCCCTATCAAACGGCGCGTTGGCTCGTCAGCGATGACCCCGCCATTCTAAAGGCCTTTATCGACAAATCCATGTCCACAACAGGTGTTGATGTCGATGATGATCCCGTATTTTTGGCCAAATCGGCCTGGGATGTAGGCTATGCTCAGGAAAAAAATCCCGAAATTCGCTTTTTAACCACAAAAGAGCGACTTTAATCCTTAACAAAACCTTAACTGGCCCATAAATTGCGGTAGATGAAGGACTAATCTATCGAAGGGGTCACTACGGGACATGTCGGCACAATTACTACCAGCCCTCATAATGTTCGCTATTACAGCGGGTGTCACGAGTATCCTCTGTATGCCGATTTTCGCCTTCCCGCTTAAGAATAAAATTGTAAACTTCTACTGGTCTGGCGTTTGGATTTTCTTGATGCTGATAAGTGCTTTCGCGGGCGCGATGAACACGCTTCTCATTCTTGATATTCCTGCCGAACAGACAGCTATGATCTATCTGTCCATCCTAACGATGTGTTTCGTTATCTTTGTGATGTTTGGCTGGTTTAGACTCTCCGCCAAAGCAATTGCCCACGGAATATCCCGTGGCTGGAGCAAATTAAAAGCGACTTAGTTTCCGCCTTACCCTCTTGGAGGCCCTGCCAGTGCATTTAATGCCCCCTGCTCAACGGGTTGAGTTGGGCGTGCTTGCGAGGTCGGGATAGGCGCATTGGGATCAGATGGCGCTCCGGTCATCGGACGCGGCGCCTGTACATCATCATTAAGCGATCCAAACAAACTTTGCTGTGCTTGCTCATAACTCATCTGTGCTTGACGCTGAGCCGCGGCTTGAACGCGCTGGGCACCATTTTGATGCGTAACCGGATCATTGACGGACCCCTTGGGGATTGCGCTTTGCTGCGGAAGCGGGGCTGTCCGGCGCGCAGATTGTGGCCCAATAGGCACACCAATAGGCGGACGTCCCTGCGTGGCAGGGCTCTGCTGCTGCGGGACCTGCTGACCACGCGCTTGTGGATGACGGGCCATCATATTGCCTCGCGGCATACCATCAAGATTATGCTGGAAGCGTGGAGCCTGCTGTTGCGGCGCCTGAATGCGCGGGTCTCGCAACAGGCGCTGGCCTTGAGGCGCGACATGCTGCTGACCGATTTGCGGGCGCGACGCTTGCTGTTGTAGCGGCTGACGTGATTGCGGGTATCCCTGAGACTGAGGCGCGACGTGACCTGTTGCCGCGCGATATTGGTTTTGTTGGGCCGTTAAGCTTCCGGATTGCGCAGGCATTCTCGCAACCGTTTTAGAGGGCGCTACCCGTTGCGGGACAGCCTGGCGCACGACGCGGCGACCAGATGGCGTTTGCCCAACGGTCACAGTATTTGAGCGCGGCTTAGCCGCTGCGCGCGTTCCAACGCGGATTGTGTTTGTATTGCCTTGAATCAGGTTCGGCGCCGCTGAGGCCCCGCCCGCGCCGCTAATACTGATGGCGCTTTCGATGGGGCTTACGGCTTTCGCGTTGAACTCACACACGCCTGGTGCCCGCGGGTTGACCTTTACATAGTTCCACCCCTTACACTGCGCATCACCTGTGCAGTGGCTTTCACATACATCGGCGCCCGGCGCGACGACGCTATGATAAGGCGATCCCGGCCGGTAGGTGCCAAGGTCAGCCGCAAAAGCAGGCGCTGATAAAAGCGTCGTCAAAGTCAGGATAGAAAAGAGGCGCATAAAGAGCTCCGGAAAGAGAAAATCGATTCGTTGAGCCAACTTTCGGATAGAGGTCTTAGCGTTTCGTTAACCACGTTTAAGAAGTTACAGATTTAAGGACGCCGCAGGCAGCTGAACCCGCCTAAAGAGCTTTGGACTTGCCGGCTTCAATCATCGGAATTTGCAGCGGAAATAGTGTCTCAACGGTGACTTTCTTCCGCGCCTTAGAATAGCGCGTCAGCTGATCATCCACCACAGCGACAAGCTTTCCATTGGGCGCGAGCTGCTCAATCAGCATAGCGGGCTCAGCCCGAAGGGCGCATGTCAGGATAATACGATCAAAAGGCGCCTGCCCGCCCCACCCATAGCGACCATCTCCGTGGCGAATAACGTGATTAGTAATGCCAATGTCTTTGAACCGTGCCTCGGTTTCCCGAATAAGCTGCTTATAGCGCTCAACCGAATAGACGCGCCTAACAATCTTCGAAAGGATCGCGGTGTGATATCCACTACCACATCCAATTTCGAGTAGCTTATGCTCTGGTGACACCTCGAGCATTTGCGTCATCAAAGCGATTGTCAAAGGCGGAGAGAGCGCCTGTCCGCAAGAGGTAGGTAAGGATTGCTCATCATAAGCCACATCCCAGTACTTGTCTTCGACAAAGCGTTTACGCGCGACAAGTTCCATGGCCCTTAAGACAGCGTTATCCGAGATACCGCGTCCGCGTATCCGCATAATCATATCTATCAGCCCAGGATCAATCATCAGTCGGTGTCAAACGCCTCCTGCAAATTGTTGAGCGTTTCAGTATGTGTGAGGTCTGTATGCAGCGGGGTTACTGAAATATAGCCGTCATAGATCGCTCGTAAATCTGTCCCGTGCGGCGGATTGGATTTCGCCGCACCATAGGTCAGCCAAAAGTAATGCCCGCCCCGAGGGTGCTTTCGCTTATCAACGCCGCTCATCTGAAAATCACGGTGACCTTGGCGCGTGATTTGAATGCCCTTAACGCCATCCACAGAGGTATCGGGGAAGTTTACAGATAGGATGCAGTTTTTCGGCCAACCCTTTGCAATTAAAGACTTTATGAGACCTGGGCCATGCGCTTCAGCGGTTTCCCATGGCAAGCTATCCGCGCCCTGAAACCCACGTGCCAATGACAATGCAATGGATGGAACACCCATCTGCATACCCTGCAAGGCGCCCGCCACAGTCCCAGAAAAGGTCACATCTTCGGCCAAGTTTTGACCGCGATTAACGCCTGACAAGACCAAGTCAGGGGCCTGTCCGTGGAAAAGCTCTTTCATCGCCACAATGATCGAATCCGTTGGCGTACCCGTGACAGAGTAAACTTTATCCTCATGCTTCTTCAGCTTCACCGGATTATGCAGTGAAACTCCGCGCGAAGCCGCTGATTGCTCTGTATCAGGTGCACAAACCCAAACATCATCAGAAAGCTGCGCCGCGATTTTACGCAGGACCTTCAGCCCCGTCGCCTGAATACCATCGTCATTGGTTAGAAGGATTCTCACGCAGAAATTACCTCAATGCCGCCCATATAGGGCACGAGCGCCTTAGGCACTGTGATAGAGCCATCTTCATTTTGGTAATTTTCAAGCACAGCCACCAATGTCCGCCCAACAGCCAGACCAGATCCGTTTAGCGTATGGACAAAACGGTTATCCTTCTCAGCAAATTTATAGCGCGCATTCATACGCCGAGCTTGGAAATCGCCGCAATTAGAACAGCTTGAAATTTCGCGGTAAGTGTCTTGGCTCGGGAGCCAAACTTCGATGTCAAAGGTGCGGCGCGCGCCAAAGCCCAAATCACCCGTGCAAAGCTCAACGACGCGATAAGGTAGCTCTAAGCGTTTGAGCACTTCTTCGGCGCAGCCCAGCATACGCTTATGCTCGGCTTCACTGTCTTCAGGCTTAACAATAGAGACCAGTTCGACCTTATTAAATTGGTGCTGACGGATCATGCCTGTCGTGTCGCGACCGGCACTCCCCGCTTCACTACGGAAACAGGGCGTGTGGGCCGTCATGCGCCGCGGCAACGTTTCACTCGCAACAATAGTTTCTCGCACAATATTGGTCAAAGAGACTTCTGCGGTTGGAATGAGGTAATGATCCGCGGTAGTTTTATACAAGTCTTCCTCAAACTTAGGAAGCTGCCCTGTACCATAAAGCGCCTTGTCCCAGACCAAGAATGGCGGCGTATGCTCAACATATCCATGCTCTCCGGTTTGGATATCCAGCATAAAGGCCGCGAGCGCACGGTCCAAACGGCTAAGTAATCCGCTGAGCACAACGAAACGGCTCCCGCTCATCTTTGCGGCGGTTTCGAAATCCATCATACCAAGGGCTTCGCCAAGGTCCGCGTGGTCTTTGGGCTCAAAACCCAGTTTTGTTGGTTCGCCCCATGTGTGCAGCTCGACATTACTGTCTTCATCTTCGCCCTCGGGCACATCTTCAAACGGTACATTTGGAAGCTCTGAGAGCAGTTTTTGCAGCTGTCCCTTCTCGCTATCGACCTGTGCGCCCATAGCGGCAATGACATTTTTCGCGCCCGCGACTTCGGTTTTCAGGCGCTCGGCCTCTTCCTTGTCGCCTTTCGCCATAGCTTGCCCGATGAGCTTAGAGCTTTTGTTTCGCGCGGCTTCGGCTTCTTGCACAACTTGCATAGCCTTACGGATAAGCTTGTCCTGATCGAGAATTCTCTTGGATTGCGGCTCTAATCCCCGCTTGGCCCAAAGGGCATCATACTCGGCGGGGTTTTCCCGAATGGCTTTAATATCGTGCATCTCAGATCGTCTCTTGGCTCTGCTTTGAATTGGGCTCGCTATAGCCCTGAGACCGAGTCGCGTAAAGCAAGCACTTAATAATTTGCGCCAATTCGTTCAGATTCAATTCACCATAATTGTTTACGTGTCCCGGCTTTACTAAACCCCCGAAAGGAAACCCCATGAAAAAGCAATTGCTCTTAGCCGCAGCTTTATTGGTTGCGACGACCGGAACCGCCCAAGCCCAAATCTTAGATGGATGGAGCGGCGAAGCTTCACTTGCAGGCTCAAAGACAACCGGTAACACAGAAACAACGGATATCGGCCTAGGCTTAAAGCTGAACAAAGAAGATGGTGTGTGGCGTCATAAGTTCAAAGCCTTAGCAGACCTTGGCAAAGCAGAAGGCGAGACAAATAAGAAGCGTTACAACGTTGGTTACCAAATTGACCGGGATTTCAATGACCGTCTTTATGGTTACGCAAATGCCGAGTATTTCAGTGATGATTTTGGTGCTTTCCAAGAAGGTTACTTCGCGGGCGGCGGTCTTGGTTATAAGGTCATCTTACCTGAGCCGCTGAGCTGGAACGTCGAAGGCGGCGCGGGTTATCGCTCTCAGCAAGAACAAGGCGCTCTCGGCGAAACAGCCAATGAGTTTGCTCTTCGTGGCTTCTCCGATTTCGACTATATTTTGAACGATAATGTCTCTCTTTATAACGACACTGAAATCATTCACTCTAAAAGCGACACATATATTTGGAACGAAACAGGCATCACAGCCACGCTCGCGGGCAATCTCGCCGCGCGTGCTTCATTCCGTATCGACACACATAGTGATGTGGCTGTCGGGCGTGAAAAGACAGATACGATCACACGTTTCGGCATTGTTTATACAATGAAGTAGCCTTAGTCTTGCCGCATGTTGAGTCACCTTCTTCTCATGCGGCACGCAAAATCTTCATGGTCGGATGGAAGTCTTTCCGACCATGAACGCCCGCTCAATAAGCGCGGCGAGACGGCAGCTATAGCCGTTGGAAATGCCTTAGTAGCCCGCGGATATGCGCCTGATACCATTTGGAGCTCTGACGCCACCCGCACCCGCCAAACCGCGATGCGCCTCATCCGTGCCATTCCGGGGGCCCAAACCGTCCACTATAACTCAGACTTTTATCACGCTAGCCTAGAAACCGTTCTCACAATTTGCGGGAAACAAGTAGAACCTGAGGGTAAGCTGATGTTGCTGGGTCACAATCCGGGATGGGCCGCCCTGCATGAATATTTCACCGGGCAATATCATGACTACCCGACAGGCGCCTGTACCGTTCTGGCGCGCAAATATGACAGTGATGGTGATTGGCTTGATCCGGCCTCTTGGCGGTTCATCGACTTAATCCTCCCGCGAGAACTGGGCTAATGAAGGCCTCTCTTATCGCGATGTGGCGACTGTTCCACGCCCTCGCCTTTTACCCCATCATGATTGGAGCTTTTATCTGGCTCTATTTTAAAGGCGCACATTGGATCTGGGGGGCGTTGGTTATTGCCGGCATCCTTATATTTGATCCAATGTGGCGTGTGATTGGACAGAACATCCTGCGAATGATCAAAAAAAAATAGCGCTCCGAGAGTGTGGGAATCGGAGCGCTATAATGTACCCACTCTTATTTCTAATAAGAATGGATAGGTACTTCCTGAGGGGGACTATTTCGGAAGTAACACCTTATCTACGACATGAACTGTGCCATTGGATTTCATAATGTCCGCTTTTTTGACCGAAGCCAGTCCGCCGCTCTCATCTTTGACGTAAAGTATATCTCCGGCCAATATCGCGGTCAGCGTATCACCGCTAACGGTTTGCACATCCACTGTGCCGCCATTTTTCTGCGCGAGGCCAATAATATCACTCGCGGACAGATTGCCTGAAACGACATGAGCTTTCAGAATATTTTGGAGCTTATGCTTATTTTTTGGCTGTAACAGTGTTTCGACCGTGCCCTCTGGCAAGGCCGCAAAAGCGTCATTCACGGGCGCGAACACCGTAAAGGGCCCAGGACTGGCGAGCGTATCAACGAGGTCCGCGGCCTTAACAGCTGCCACAAGGGTTGAAAGGCTTTCCGTAGCTATCGCGGCATCCACGATTGTTGCCTTTTTCGCGCTATGATGCCCGGCATAAACTATATTACTTTGCGCGGCACTACTCAGGACTTGAGTGGCTTGCGCCTTGCTATACTGAGCTGTTTTCTGTGCCTTTTTCATTGCGCAGTCACTGGCATTAGCAGAAGCTGCTAAGGCCAATCCGGCCGTCATGAGGGTGAGCGTTATCGTTCCGCGACTTGCGCGGTTAATGAGGGTTTTCATGGGTCTCTCCAATTTTAAGAGCCCCCGTTTATGCGGGGATAAAAAGGTTACGCACTGACATAAAACTTAGTTTGCCACATGTAGAAAACGTAATTTTCGTATTGTCCGCCGGCGTGTCCAGACTCGAGAATTAACTAAACGCTAACCCTTCTTGCAACTTAGCTGAGAAACTTCGTGATTTTTGGCAGCAATTACGCTATAGGGTTGTAACGCAGATGAACTCATCCCAACTCCATCTGCGTCGCTTCGGTATTCGAGTGAAGTGGCTCTACCGATGACTAGGTGGGCTGGTCTTTGTATTCATCTTCATCCCAATGAATATAATGACCAGCCGCCAATTACTTTGAACTTTCAAAGAAAATTCAAAGACCATTTCTCACAAAACATTAAAGCTTCAAAAGAACGACCACTCTTAGGTCGTTCTTTTGAAACGTCTAATGTGTGAAATGAATGGGCTTACTTATTCAAGCTCAACATCGTATCTTCATCACGCAGAAAATAAAGCAAGAGCATCGCGCCCAGTGTCGGCAGAGCGGCCAAGAACAGTTGATTATACCCTTCCAGCCCCGGAATCAGATTTGGAATTGTCATGACCGTCCCAATACCGTGCAGAATAAGCACAAGAAGATAGCTAATCTTCTTTTTAAAACCGACCAAAAAAGCCAACAGCAAAGCAATCATGAAGACACCGGTAATGGTACTTCCGATTTCCGGCATGCTGAACTTGTAATATTTATTGGAAATATTGTTTATCACTTCAGGCTTGGTGAAGCGCATGATTTGCCAGGGCAGCATGAATAGAAAAATGCTTAGCCGCGTTAGGAAAAGCGGTAGTTTAAGCGTGTGTGTGGACATAGTCTCTCTCCGTTATTTGCAGCAGAGTTAGACGATAATCACAACACACACCCGTCACATTCGTGTGA